>NZ_QUHG01000030.1:0-408 GCF_003479505.1 Roseburia sp. AF15-21
AAGAAGATCAAAGCCCTGTTTGTCTGGATGGCAGAGGTAAAAGAAGAACTTTCCAAACCGCAGACACCGAACCTTGCCGACCTGCTGATTGCTTATTACAACCAGCGCAACGCAGGGGCATGGAGCAATAAAGCCAGAACCGGAAACTTAAAACAGTTTGCCGAAGCCGTCAATTATCTGACGGAAAACAAGCTGCTCACATTAGAGGATTTGCAGGAGCGTCTTTCCTCTGTCAGTGAAGAATTTGAAGCATTAAGCGGCTCCATGAAAAAGAAATCTGCCCGGATAAAGGAATTGCAGGAATTGATACGGGAGGGCGAGAATTACCAGCGGCTAAAACCTGTTCATACGGAATTGAACAATATCAAGTTTAAGAAACAGAGGGAGAAATTTGAAACATCCCACGAT
>NZ_QUHG01000030.1:418-659 GCF_003479505.1 Roseburia sp. AF15-21
AAGAAACAGAGGGAGAAATTTGAAACATCCCACGATGCGGAGTTACGGCTGTTTTATGCTGCCCGCCGTATTCTGAAAGAAAAACTGGACGGAAAACCCATTGCCCTGAAAGCATGGAAACAGGAATACGCACAGTTAAAAACAGAGTATGCCGAACTGTCTCCGCAGCACAAGCCGCTCCGGGAGGAAGTCATACGGCTGCGGCAGGTGCAGAACGCCGTAGATACCGCACTGCGCCGGA
>NZ_QUHG01000031.1:0-405 GCF_003479505.1 Roseburia sp. AF15-21
AAGAAGATCAAAGCCCTGTTTGTCTGGATGGCAGAGGTAAAAGAAGAACTTTCCAAACCCCAGACACCGAGCCTTGCCGACCTGTTAATTACTTATTACAACCAGCGCAACGCAGGAGCATGGAGCAATAAAGCCAGAACCGGAAACTTAAAGCAGTTTGCCGAAGCCGTCAATTATCTGACGGAAAACAAGCTGCTCACATTAGAGGATTTGCAGGAGCGTCTTTCCTCTGTCAGTGAAGAATTTGAAGCATTAAGCGGCTCCATGAAAAAGAAATCTGCCCGGATAAAGGAATTGCAGGAATTGATACGGGATGGCGAGAATTACCAGCGGCTAAAACCTGTTCATACGGAATTGAACAATATCAAGTTTAAGAAACAGAGGGAGAAATTTGAAACATCCCAC
>NZ_QUHG01000031.1:415-656 GCF_003479505.1 Roseburia sp. AF15-21
AAGAAACAGAGGGAGAAATTTGAAACATCCCACGATGCGGAGTTACGGCTGTTTTATGCCGCCCGCCGTATTTTGAAAGAAAAACTGGACGGAAAACCCATTGCCCTGAAAGCATGGAAACAGGAATATGCACAGTTAAAAACAGAGTATGCCGAACTGTCTCCGCAGCACAAGCCGCTCCTGGAGGAAGTCATACGGCTGCGGCAGGTGCAGAACGCCGTAGATACCGCACTGCGCCGGA
>NZ_QUHG01000032.1:0-299 GCF_003479505.1 Roseburia sp. AF15-21
TCTTTCATCGGCTCTTAGTGCCAAGGCATCCACCCTGCGCTCTTCTTCGCTTGACCTTGTTATGAGCACTTAGTGTTGGTTCTTTCAACACTTACGTGCGATACATGCTTGACCCTTAGTGAGAACGAGCTTCTGCGAAGTTCGAACTTAGTAGTCAAGTATTGCACCTGTGCTCCCGTCGTATAGCGTTACGACGCTTGTGTTTGTTGATTCTTTTGAATCGGTTTGTTTCTCGGATGTCTTGATATCTTAGGTCTATCATTTCTAAAATGATAGTCTTTTCATCAATTCTGTATGAA
>NZ_QUHG01000032.1:309-577 GCF_003479505.1 Roseburia sp. AF15-21
TATCATTTCTAAAATGATAGTCTTTTCATCAATTCTGTATGAAGTTTTCAAGGTACGTTTTTCTGACTGTTTTACCAGTCATTAGAAAACTCAATTTTTTGAATCCTCTAATCACGGGTAAAAACCCTGTATCTTAACAGCACTTCCCTGCTGATATAGGTTAGCATCCTTCGGATGCCCGTTTTATATTGAAAACAGCATAGCTGTTGTTTTCTTTTTTTAATCTGGCAGCCACCTACTCTCCCATGCCGTCTCCAGCGTAGTACCA
>NZ_QUHG01000033.1:0-567 GCF_003479505.1 Roseburia sp. AF15-21
ATATAAAAAATTTAATGATAGGAGGCTTCGATTATGTCAAGAATTACGGACTACGGTTTTTTATTTCAAACGACATTTGGAACATCAAAAACAAATTTAGTCAACAATATTCAGTTGTCCCAAATGAACAGCAGTTCTGTACAGAAACAATTAAAAGCAGCAGGGATCGACACAAACAGTAAAAAGTATAAAGCAGCACTGAGTGAGATGATGAAGAATGGAAACGGTGCAATGTTTACAAATGTTCAGGCAATTAAGAACCTGATGAGCCAGTATGACAAAAACGGAGACTGGATTGATCCGAATACTGGATTAACAGGACTTGCGGTAACGGATGAGAACAGAAACAGTTATAAACATATCATTTCTATTCCAGAGAGCAGCCGGGAAGAAATGTTTGAACTGGCAAAGAAAGAATTCTTAAATGAAAATGGTACTCTAAATGGTGATACTACCAAAAGGGAGAGTGTATATAACAATTTATACAGAAAAATGGATAAGGATGACCGCTTATCAGCAGGCTGGACAATGGAACAATATGAACATCAATACAGACAGGCATTTGCA
>NZ_QUHG01000004.1:0-297585 GCF_003479505.1 Roseburia sp. AF15-21
CATTCTTGGGTCTCCTGTTACTCCTGCATAAACATCCTGACCACCTTCTACTGTATTTGCACATCCATATGCAGCTGTGCCTAATCCAATTGCTGCAACTCCCACTGTAGCCACTAAAGGAAGAGCCATACCACAGGTTGCTACGACAAGCATTCCTCCCAGAATCATGGTTCCGACTCCGACAAGTGTTTTCACAATGCCTTCTTCTGTTCTCAGTCGGATAGATTCCTGCCACTGCTGTTGCTGCAGTTCATAGAACTCCTCACAGGAGTTTACCCTGTCCTTCACCTGCTCGAGATATGTACTTAACATTCCATCCATCATCTGTGCCAGTTGGAAAGACTCTGTTGCATTCACAACCGATGCATCATATGCACTGATTGTAGCACTACTGCCACCTAACTGTCCACCAATAATACTGCGAAGATAACCTACCATCATATCGATGGGATACATGTCTGCATGGCTGTGTGCCTCTTCATATTCCCCTATCTGTGTACGGACATTCTGCACTCCGGCAAGCGCATTGTCAAAACAGCTTTCCATACAGGTTGTAGAAAATCTGCCCACATCAAGATAAGCAGACAGTTCTCTCTCAATATCCGCCACTTCCTCTGCTACCGCATCAAAGTCTGACCTGGCTCCCTGGATATTTTCCTCCAATCCCTCCATGGAATCCTGGGACATCTCTGCCATCTGGTCAGAATCAATGTTATAATACCAGTCTGTATAGAGTATAAAGCTGCTCCGGTAGGTTTCTATCGTATCTTTTATCATATTTGCAAGATTCATATGATAATCCCACATATAGCTTCTTACATGCTCTGCTGCCTCTCCATGCATCTCCGACATGGCAGCAATCTCTACAATACTGCTTCTTACCACATCTATCTGTTCTATCCACCGGTCAAGCTGTGCCAGAATCAGTTCCCGAATGCTGGTAATTTCTTCATACTTTACCTGAAATCCCATAACTTTCTCCACTTTTATTATTCTGTTTTTATCCTGTCTGTTATCTATTTTTCCCCTTTTCCATTCGACTTTCAAGGAAAAATATTCGACTTATTTTTGTCTGAAATTCGACTTTTCAGCACCCTATATTCGACTTTTATGCCACTCTTATTTTTATTATTTTTTCTTCCAAATTCCTTGTTTTATGCTGTTTTTCTCAAAATTTCCTTTACCGCTTTCCAGCAGATTCAAGGTCGAGCCAAAAATTTTTTAAGTCGAATTATATATAAAAACCGGTTACACTCATGCACGAAGTACGAATTGGTTGTGCATTTTTACCAATAACTATAACCACAATTTCTTACAATGCAGGGCAACTACGAAAAGCACACTTCGTGAGTTTCTCGCGTAAAAAAAAGAAATCTGAATCTCCTTAGAAATTCAAATTTCTTCTATTTTGTAAGTATTTATTTAATGTAAAACATTCCGCAATCGTCTGACCACACACTGAATATACTCTGTATTCGATGGTTTGTTCTGTATTGAGCCTCTCCATTCTGGATTCTTGAGGTATGATGTCTCCTTATCTGGCTTTGACCATACCCGTTCTATTACATTTCGAATTGATTTTTCCACACCACTTACTGATGTCTGATATACTTGTGCAACCTGCGGATAAACATCATTCGTTATCTGGATTGACGTACCATTGGGAACAGCCAACAGAATCCCAATTGCTCTTGCAAGATATTTGGTTCCTTTTCGGTCCGGCTCAAAACCGCTTTTTATCAGTTCACCCCATGCCAGTACATACTGAATTTCGGTTTCTTCCTGTTCCGTATAGATTACCTTTCTTCCATTATGATATTCGCTTTCTACATCTGCAGTCGTTGGTGCGGTCAGCTTAATTATTTCAATAATTTTCTTTGGTGAAAATAATTCGTTATTTTTCTTATAAACCAAATCTATATCTAACTTATTGATGCTATGCAGAAAATGCTCCGAACCATAATTTGTTGTTACGATAATTTCCGGATGTTTCTTTAACTTCCGTTTCATCTCTATAATGAGATGGATTCCGTCACCTTCTTCTAACTCCAAATTTACAATTACTGCATCTACTTCCTGTTCTGTCAGAATATTGATTGCATCACTCTGCCGCCCCGTTACCGCTACCAATGCAAATTCTTCATCCCGGGCTATTTCTAATGCATATTCCTTGCACAAAAGTTTATCACCTTCTACAAGCATGATTCGAATCATTCTTTCTTTTCCTCCCTCAGCATTCCGATTCAGCTTCCTAGCTGTTTTGTGGAATCTACTCCCTGTATCTATACAATGCTACAGATATATATTTATATCATTTTGTCAAAAAAATCAATACCCTTTCTCTTTTTCCTTCTTCCGCAGTGCTTCCTTAAAGCCCTTCAGGGCATCGAAGGGCATAAACTGCTTGGCACGGTCTTCGATGTCCATTTTCTCTCTTCTCAGATTCTCTCTCTCATTCCAGCCGGATGCGTTTTCCTGCTGTCCGGCTCCCATGGTGTCTCTTCTATACGCCACTCTTATGCCCTCCAATCTGACCGTTTCGTTCTATTGTCGTTGCACTCTCTTCCAAATTCATTCCCTTTAAAATAGCATTCTTACCGTAGCGCTGCTTGATGGAGATTGCTGCACGCTGTGCCTTCACATCCTTCTCTGTCTCTTCCGGATTTGAAAACAAATCAAATTGCTGATAATCTTCTGCCATTACGCCGGTATAAGTCAATGTAATCCGCCGGATATATGCTCCCGGTCTTACAATTCTCCGATAAAGCTGCTCTACATAAGACAGCAGCCGGCGGTTGGAGCTGGTTGCACTGCGCAGCGTTGTGCTTCCCTTCGCCGGTTCAAAGCATTTCTGATTGCTGTAACCGATTACCAGACTGATATGGGATGTTACAAGACCCTGGTCTACCAGGTCAAGGCACAATAAATCTGCCATCTCTTTTACCACCAGTACACCTTCCTCATACTCATAATCCCGCGGCAGCACCTGACCGCTGGAAAAGGATGTATTCTTCGGCCGATATGCCTTGATGTCCGCTATCGTTACCGGTTCTCTTCCCCATGCGTGATCAATTAACAGCTCTGCATCTATGCCAAAAGACTTATATAATAAAGACTCTCTGGCATGGGCAATCTCTTCCATTGTGCAGATGCCCATATTCGATAGACGCTCTACCGTTCCACGCCCCACCCGCCAGAAATCAGTCAGCGGTTTATGTTTCCAGAGTTTCTCCCGGTAGCGTGCTTCATCCAGATAGGCAATCCGGTCTGTCTCATGCTTTGCCATAATATCTAAAGCAACCTTCGCTAAATAGAGATTGGTTCCTACACCACAGGCAGCCGGAATCTTCGTGGTATCTAAAATATCCTGCATGATTGTCCTGCCCAGTTCCACTGCTGTCATCTGGTAGAGATGCAGATAATCCGTCACATCCAAAAATGCTTCATCAATGGAATAGACCTGAATATCTTCTTTTGCAATATATTTTAAATATACGCCATAGATTTCCGCTGCATAATCAATATATAGCTGCATACGGGGTGGTGCCATCTTATATGGAATTTCTTTGGGAATCTGAAAGACACGACACCGGTTGGGAACTCCCATCTGCTTTAACGCCGGTGATACGGCAAGACAGATGGTTTTCTCTGAGCGTTCCGGGTCTGCGACCACCAGCCTGGCAGTCAGCGGATCCCATCCCCATTCCACGCACTCCACCGATGCATAAAAAGATTTTAAATCAATACATAAATAGATTTTATTTCCATTCATATCAATGCCTTTCAAGAACATTTGTTCTTGTTTTATATTAGCACATATGTTTGGATTTTACAAGAGGAATTCTTATACAGGATTTCCACTTTCTGCTTCTAATAATACGGTTCCAACCGGAAATGCTGTCCGAAAAATCTTTCTTACCAACGGACCTGCAATCAGAAGCTGAAACGGCAGTGCCATAATAAAATTCTTTGGAATATTGGTAAGCCAGATAATCAGAAGCATATTCCATGCTCCGCTTTTTACGCAGGCTTCCAGTCCACCGTATAAGGACATGAAAATTACCATCGGAACTACCATACAGCAGGAAACTGCAATCACTTTTTTCGTTGTGCTGCTTTCCGGTTTTACCAGAAAACGAAATGCAAATCCCTTTGCAATTTTAGATACCAGAAACCAATCCAGACACATTGCGCATACATATGCCAGTGGGAATCCCAGCCAGCCTTCTCTTATTACTTCCATATTCAGTGTTCCCATATGCAGTGCTACATTATACATACTCATCCATAACACCATGGAAAAACACATTAACACCGTATAAATCAAACTTTCTCTCTTATGCATTGGCATAATCATTACCTCCATTTTTTATTAAGTCGCAAAGCTACCTATTAGTTCAAAACGAAAGTGAAATCAGAAAAGAAAATTTACACGGTAACTTCCTCCTCTTCCGATTTCACTTTTATTTTATGCTTAGGAAATATTCTGTAACATCATCTCTGTCATTTGCAGAAATGTTTCCATCTGCTCCGGTGTAAAATCCTTACACATTTCTTTTACAACCAGTGCTTCCTTCTTCGCAATCTCCTTATGAATTCCACGGGATTTCTCCGTACAGGATATTTTCTTATAACGCCGGTCATTCTCACTTGGTGCACAGATTAAAAATCCTTTTGCCTCAAGCCTTTTTATAATTCCCGTCATTGTCGGATGTGTCACCTGCTCGATATGTTCTAAGTCCTTCTGATTTACTTCTTCCACTCCATTATCTTCCATCAGACTGACTTCTCCTAATACCCGAAGCTGGACGGCAGTAATTCCGATTTCTTCTGCCCATTCATCCATTTTGCGACGGAATGCCCGGTCTATAATTGCAATCCGAAGTCCAAGCGGCATCTTCACTGCCATAATTTCACTCCTTTTAGGTAGCTTTGCTACTTATTATAAATGTTTTTCAAAAAATGTCAACCTCATTATTCCGTCCGGAGTGCTGTTACCGGGTCACTCTTCGATGCTTTCTTTGATGGGATCAGACCACCCAGAAGTGTCAAAAGGATACTGAGTAAAATCAGCACCAGTGCCGGAACTACCGGAAGCACCGCACTTACATCGGTTGTATTTGCAAGATTATGGATAATCGCATTGACCGGAATAATCAGAAGCAGTGTAAATCCGATTCCAATCAGTCCGGCACACAGTCCGATAATAAAGGTCTCTGCATTAAATACCTGGGAAACGTTCCGCTTCGATGCTCCGATAGCTCTTAGGATTCCGATTTCTTTTCTTCGCTCTAGCACACTGATATAAGTAATGACACCAATCATAATTGAAGATACCACCAGCGAAATTGCCACAAATGCAATCAGTACATATGTGATAATATCCACAATATCGGTTACGGAAGACATCAGCGTTCCTACCATATCGGTATAGGTTATCACCTGCTCGTCCCTGCCTTCCTTTTCCATGCGGTTATTGTATGCATCTAAAATTTCTACCACATGCTCCTTGCTTTCAAAATCCTTCGGATAAATATTAATTCCGCTTGGCACTGCAAAATCCACATAGCCTAATTTCTTTAAGTTATTCTCATAGGTTGTTCCGGTTGCAGAACCCATAGACATCAAAAGCTCTGTCAGCTCATCCTCATTCATATTAATCTGAAATGCATTTAAAAATGCTTCTTCATCCACCTGCATGCCGGATGCCATGGCACTTTGCAGCTTGTTTCCCATCTGTGTCACTGCCTGCTGCATATACTGCTGTATTGCCGTCATCATCTGCTGCTGTACTGCGTCCACATTCATAACATTCGAAAGTCCGGCTGCAATTCTCTGCTGACCATCTGCTGTATTCAGATATGCTGCAAAAGAATCTCCCAATTTTGCCGGGTCAGGTAATCCATTATTCTGTGCATAAGTCTGATAACCTGCAAATAATTCAGAAGACAATTTCTGCATCTGCTCCTGCGTAATCTCAATATTTCCACTACCTGTAAATATCTCAGATGCCCACGCTGTTATGATTCCCTGGGCTTCCTCTGTCTGCAAATATTCTGCTAAGTACTCATCAAATTTCTCCGGGTCGGTATAACCATGGTCTATGACATACTGCTGATATCCACCCATAATCTGCTGGATGAGGCTCTGTATCTGCTCCGGTGTAATAGTTACCATGCCATTTGTCGTAATAATCTCTTTGATATTATCGGATAAAATTTTCCGGGCTTCTTCCGTATTTAAATAGTTCATAAAATACTGGGACAGATTCGAATAATCTGCCTGCGGATTATCCTTTGCATACTGCTGGTAGCCCTCTAAGAGACTGCCTGCAATTGCCTGCATTTCTTCCGCAGAAATTGACTGACCCATGGAAAAAGCATCCACGGAAAATTCTTCGGACAAATCGGCACTTCCCATATCCCCCATAGAATTTTCCAACCCGCTTAAGGCACTTTCATCAAAGGAAAATGCTTTTTCCAATGCTTCACTGTCTACGGTAAACAATGACTGCATATCAAATCCGTTTTCCTTATCTACCTCACCAAACGCTTCATTGGTAAAGACATTTACGGATGGATTTGCAAGCTGCTGTTTTACTATCTCACTCTTTGCCGATTCCTCTGCCACATGCTTTGTCAGAGATTTTGGATATGCAATTCCTGTATTTAAGGATGCGGCATTACTTCCTTCTGCCGGCTGCACCACACCTACAATCGTAAGCTCTTCTCCATCTGCCACCAGTTGTTTCATAAAGTCTTCATTATCCGACTTATCCTTCCAGACCTGATACTCTTCATCATAAGTATAATAATCCGCACTGTTCACCAGTTTAAACTGGATTCCTACCAGATCCTTATAAGTATAAGTTCCAAAATCAGATGGTGTCTCAATATTTTCCTCACTGGCAAACTGCTGTATCATCTCGTCTAATTCCAGCGGGTCACGAAGACCTAATGTATACAGTAAAAAGTCACTAATTCCGCCATTGGAAGTAAGCACCACCACACACTCATTATAATTTTCCGGCCAGCGTCCTTCCTTAATATCATACTGCTTTTCATATAACTTACTGTTTTCCGGCATCTCATAAAAAACATCCGTGCTCATCATGGATGACATCAGACTATTGGAACCAGATGAAGATCCAAGACCTACTGCATCAAAAGATTTGTCCGGATTTACCTGACGTATCCCGTCTTCATTTTCCTTAAAAATCTGCGGACTGATATTATAAGTATACTCCACCGCTGTAGTATACTGCTCAATTCCACTGTCTCCTTCATCAAGATACTTTTTCAAAGCCTCCAGGTCATTAGATGCCATCGTGGAAAACATATTGGTTACCATCTTAATGACTTTTACTTTATCCCCGGAATTTTCTTTATCTGTTTTGGCATTTCCGTCATCACTTTCCGTATTCTTTTCAGAATCTGCCATTCCAAGACTCATGGATGCCAGACTGAATCCCGTACTCTGAATCTGCAGCGGATACTCGGATAAGGTCTCTTCCTCTACATTTTTGATGTATTTATTTACACCGGTAGAAAGAGATAATATCAGTGCAATGCCGATAATTCCAATAGAGCCTGCAAAGGAAGTCAGCAGGGTTCTTGCCTTTTTCGTTTTTAAATTATTAAAGCTTAAGGACAATGCCGTAAGAAATGACATGGAGGATTTTCCCATGTTTTTATGCTCCGGTTCCTTCAACATTGCCTCATCCACTTCATAAGGATTGGAGTCAGCACGAATTTTTCCATCACTTAATCTAACAATTCTGGTAGCATACTGCTCTGCTAATTCCGGGTTATGGGTTACCATAACTACCAGCCGGTCTTTTGCCACTTCCTTCAGCAAATCCATGACCTGCACACTGGTGTCACTGTCTAATGCTCCCGTCGGTTCATCCGCCAGCAGAATATCCGGGTCATTGACCAAAGCTCTTGCAATGGCTACACGCTGCATCTGTCCACCGGACATCTGGCTTGGCTTCTTGTGTAACTGGTTTCCCAGTCCCACCTGCTCTAATGCCGCAACGGCTCGTTTCTTCCGCTCTGCCTTACCGATACCGGAAATGGTCAATGCCAGTTCCACATTTGCAAGTACCGTCTGATGGGGAATCAGATTATAACTTTGAAACACAAAACCAATGGTATGGTTCCGGTAAGAATCCCAATCCCTGTCCTTGTATTTCTTCGTGGATATTCCATTGATAATCAAATCTCCGCTATCATAACGGTCGAGTCCTCCGATTATATTAAGCAACGTGGTCTTTCCCGAACCACTCGGTCCGAGGATTGCCACGAACTCATTATCCCTTAAATTTAAGCTGACATCATCCAGTGCCTTCTGCACCAGACTTCCGGTCTTATATTCCTTATAAATGTGTTGAATCTGAAGCATATGATATTCTCTCGTTTTCCATTTCTTATTTTTCTATTTTACTTTTTCTTTCTCACTCTGTTTTTTATATTACCTTATTCCGAACATTTTTACATCTCACTTTCGAAAAATATCATGGTTTTCATAAAAATTTTAGAAATACCCGTAAGTGCATAACAAAGAATGTGCCTTGGCACATTCTAGCGCCTGCGGCGGTCGCTTGCGACATCTACCTTATACGCCGCAGTGCGCATCCTCGCGGAGTGTTTTTTACTTTACAGGAAAGCAATTTCCTGTAAAGTAAAAAGAGAATTCTGTTTTCTGACCTGCTGCCAGATTCCAGAATCCTCTTTTCTTTATCTTCTAATCAAATAATCCAATGTGATATTTTACCTTCCGGCAAATCTTCCATACCAGAAGTACCGGCATTGCCAGTACCAGATAAGCACAGGAAAGAATTCCTACTCCACCACCTAAGATTATCATAATCCAGATAAAAATATTCATTTCTTACACCTCGCATATTATTATTTTATGTATTTAATATGCGGGTGCCAATGCTTCCTTCTTTCCGTCCGCCTTCCGCTCAAACCTTGCTAACATCAGGCTCCTTAGTACATTATCGCCATGCTTCTTCCGATTCCTCTGAATACGTCCCATAAAAAGCTGTGGCAGCACCACCAACAGCAGCCAGAACATCATTCCAATATTTCTCCTATGGTTCGCCAGTCTACCGCTGCAGCCTAGTGTCAATGCCGCAATGCCTGTATTCTGCATCTGCTCCTCTCTGGATAACATCTTATCCGGAGTATCTAAAAGACGTGCATTCTTTAATTCTATGTAATTTACTGCAAAGGCTTCTTTCTCTGCCGGGGAAACCTGTTCTGTTCTGGTGGATGCGCCTGCAATGGCTACCAGAAACAGGATGCTCCACAGCAGTGCCAAATGCCTGATTATCTTTTTCCGATACATCTGTCTCATTCCTTACCCTGTGATTAAGCTTAGTATATGTCGCAGGACAGCTTCCGTCAAGAGTTGATGCAGCCAGATGGGCTAAGGACAGAGAGAAAAATACAAGCATGAATTTGCGCCGGTTGCCAGCCGAAATCAAACACAATATCGAAATTCTTATGTGCCCTTGCAGATTCCAGTTTGCATCCGCTTCCGACGGACAGATGGGGTGAGCAGTCAAAGCAGCGGAAAGACAATTTATTATCAGAAAAAACACTTTCAAGAACGATAACGCATTTCATCAAAAATTTCTTCCCGGACACCGGCTGCAAATTTGGCTTATTTTTTTAACTCTCTCACTCCTCTGACCATCTGGATGACAACGGTCGGAAGTGCTGCCAGCAGAATAATCTCAATCACAGCAGGACAGGACAATGATTCTACTGAAAATAACCCCCGCAGCGGCGGTACAAAAAGCACCAGTCCCAGCAGCACACTTCCAGACACAAATGCAAGGATACTGTATGGATTTCCGGTAAAGCCCAATGCAAAAATGCTCTTGTTTCCACGACAGTTAAATCCATGGAAAAGACGCGCCATTGTCAGTGTTGCAAATGCCATAGTGGATGCCATTGCCGCACCTTTTCCATTTCCGATATAAAATGCTGCCATGGTGGATACCGCAATGCATAAGCCCTGCAACATAATTCGCCGGAATGTCTCTCCAGATAAAATTCCTTCCGATGTCTGCCTTGGTTTTTCTTCCAATAAACTTGCATCCTGCGGTTCCACGCCAATGGCAATTGCCGGAAGGGAATCTGTCAGCAGGTTAATAAACAGTAAATGCACCGGAGCAAATGGAACCGGAAGCCCCAAAAGGGATGTATACAATACAGATAAAATTCCTGCCATGTTGCCGGAAAGTAAAAATAAAATAGCATTTTTTATATTACGGTAAATGTTTCTTCCGTTCGTTACTGCTTTAATAATCGTAGCAAAGTTATCATCTGTTAATATCATGGCTGCCGCATCCTTTGCCACTTCCGTTCCGGTTATTCCCATGGCTACTCCGATGTCTGCCTGCTTTAATGCCGGTGCATCATTTACACCGTCTCCGGTCATGGAAACGATATTGCCCCTCTTCTGCCAGGCTTTTACAATCCGTATCTTATGTTCCGGTGACACTCTCGCATAAACAGATATTTTATCAATCTTTTCTTCCAGTTCTTTTTCCGGGCAGGCATCCAGCTCTGTTCCGGTTAATGCCAGGTCCCCCTCTTCATAGATTCCAATACGCTTTGCAATCGCAACGGCTGTGATTTTGTGATCTCCGGTAATCATTACGGTACGGATTCCCGCCCGCTTCGCATCTGCTACTGCCTGTATGGATTCTTCCCTTGGCGGGTCTGCCATGGCAGCTAATCCTAAAAAGGTAAGTCCATTTTCATTTTCCACCGTCAGTTCTCCCCCGGACTTCTTACATGCAAATGCCAGTACCCTGAGTCCCTTTTCAGAAAAATGCTGATTCTGCTTCTGGATTTTTGCGATTTCTACATTATCCATCGGTCTTATCTCTTCTTCATATGCCACATTTATGCAACGGTTTAAAAGGACATCTACTGCTCCTTTTGTAAAAATAATTTCTTCTTCGCCACGCAGCCGGTATTTACTGCTCATGCATTTCCGTTCAGAATCAAATGGAATTTCTTCTAATCTCGGAATCATATTTCGAATCGTTTCTTCCTGTATGGTAAGCTGCCCTACATTTTCCGTTCTGTCCTGATTCAGGCGGACTTCGTGGAACATTTCCAACAGGGCAGACTCTGTCGGATCTCCCAGTACTTTTCCATCCGTTATGCTGGCATCATTATTTAAAATAGCATTGTATAAAAAAAGCCTTTGCAGGCTGGACTCCAAGGTCATCTCATCCGGTTTACAAGTCATACCATTCAGATAAACCTCTTCCACATGCATCTTATTCTGTGTCAGTGTTCCCGTCTTATCGGAGCAGATTACCGATACACAGCCTAAGCTTTCCACAGCTTTTAATTCTTTGACAATGGCGTGCTCCTTTGCCATTCTCCTGCTTCCCATTGCCTGCACAATTGTAACAATAGAGCCTAATGCTTCCGGTATTGCCGCTACTGCCAGTGCAACAGCAAACATCATGGCATCAATGACCGGCATCTTCCGGTAAATGCCAAGACAAAAGACCAGTGCACAGATTGCCATAATCAGTATTGCCAGCTTTTTGCTGAAAGAATCAAGACTTATCTGAAGCGGAGTCTTACGCTCCTTCGTCTGATTCATCAACCCGGCAATCTTTCCTAATTCCGTCTCCATTCCTGTTGCTGTTACAAGTACCTCCGCTCTTCCATATGTTACAAAGCTTCCGGAAAATACCATATTTTTCCGGTCTGCCAACGGTACTTCTTCCGGCAATACTTCTTCATTTTTTTCTACATTGACAGACTCTCCTGTCAGTGAGCCTTCATTGACCTGCAGGGAATAATTGCGAAGAATTCTTCCGTCTGCCACAATCATGTCCCCTGCTTCTAAGATTACATAATCCCCGGGCACAATCTCTTTGGATGCAATCTCCTGACGTTTTCCATCCCGGATAACCCGGGCCGTTGGTGCCGCCAAATCCTTCAAACTATCCAGTGATTTTTCTGCCTTCCTATACTGTATCGTACCAAGAACAGCATTCATAAGTAATACCAGAAAAATTACGATAGTGCTCTCAACATTTCCGGAAAACATGGAAATAATTGCTGCAATAATCAGTATTATTACCATCAAGTCACAAAACTGGCTTAAAAACACCTGCAGCAGACTCTTATGTCTGCCCTCGCTCAGCCGGTTTTCGCCTGTCTCTTTTCGTATTCTTTCTACTTCTTCTTCTGTTAATCCTTTTTCCCGAAAGCCAAACATTTCTTCTAACTGCTCTTTCGTACAATTCCAATATGCTTTCATATACGCTTAACCTCCTGCTTTTTATGTTACCGGGTATCAACCATGCGCAACAAAGAATGTGCCTTGGCACATTCCCGCGCCTGCGGCGGTCGCTTGCGGCATCTACCTTATACGCCGCAGTGTGCATCCTCGCGGAGCGTTTTTTACTTTACAGGAAAGCAATTTCCTGTAAAGCAAAAAAGGAACGAGCACTTTTACCGCATCAAAATAATACGGTAAAAGTCTCGTTCCTCTGCAGTGTATATTCCGGTTATCCCTCTTCAGATAACGTGATGACGAAAAATACAACACCGGCTATCCGGTGCGAACTACTCCCTGATACGCCATCATCATAACATATACCTTTTGTCTCCGTCAATGCCTATTTTTCTGACTCTTCCCAGTAACAACAGGTATCCTTTCCTTTATGCTTCGCTGTATACAAAGCTTTATCTGCCTGCCTGATACTGTCTTCATAGTTATAGCTGTCTTTTCTAATCAGGGTGATTCCAACACTGCAGGATACCGGAGTCGGAAGCTTCTCCCGCAGCTGTTCCTGCATCCGAACCAGTCTCTTATCCAAGGTTTTCTTTGAGCCAAATCCTTTAAACAATACTACAAATTCATCCCCACCAAGTCTTCCTATATAATCGGTACAGCGGAAGCTTTCATGAATGGTATCCACAAAAGTACGCAATACTTTATCTCCATATGGATGTCCCTTGGTATCGTTAATCTGTTTAAAATTATCAATATCCAATATAAGAAGTGCACACACTTCCCCTTTCTTTGCTTCTTCTAATACATAATGGCTGGTATATTGTTCAAATATCCGCCGGTTCAGTACGTTCGTCAACGGATCGGTATTGGCTGCACGCTCCTGTTCCTGCTGACGGCGTTTCTGTCCATCTATATCCTTAAGATACAGCAGTGCATACATATTTTCTGTTACCTGCTCCTGAAATACATGTACGGTAAGCTCCATCCAGTGGTAACTTCCTCTTGCCATCCTTCTGCGAAGCTGATAATTCACAGTAGCCGTTCCACTGTTATAATTATAAACCATCTTTTCCTGCTCTAATACATCATAGCATCCAAACTGGTCTTCCTCTAATACCAGTTCATCAATATGACGGTTGAAAACCTTCATATAATTTAATGCTTCCCGCTCGCCCTCTGCTACGTAATCTTTCCAGAGTCCACCACTGCTTTGAATCTTACCATTACTCAGGTCTACCTCAGCATATGCCACGGTCTCCGACAGCATTGCCTGATAAAAGTCCTCTCTCTGTAAATATTTTAACTGGATATTCTGATGATCTTCAATCTGATAAATAGTAACTATCCTCAAATTTTCATCCTGTTTCTGGTCTCCGATTTTACAGATATCCAGACGGAACCATTCAAACTCATCCTGCTTGTTTTTTAAAAGAATTTCTAATACCTGATCCTCTTTTCTATATTCTACACCGGTAAACGCTGCATGAAATACATCCCGGAAATGGGGATGTACCATTCCATCCTCCCAGCTTTCCGGAAATCCAACCTCTTTTAGCTGATTTCCCTTTAACATAGAACGATTTGTATGGAAATAAATGGTATGTTTCTTCTCATTATACTCCATACGTTCATATTCCTGACTCTTTAAAAATTTTTTCCGAATCATATCATTATTGATACGATGATATCCTTTTAATGTATAGACACCATTTTCCTGATGACCAAGCACTCCAACACAGCGTACTGTCACTTTTCCACGTTCCGGATGATTCCAGGTATATTCCATCTCAATAATCTTTCCGGTTGTAATAATATCATGTAATGCATTCTGTACATAATCGTAATAACCATCACTGATGTTATCATACCAGAACCTGAAATATTCCTCGCTGTTCATAATGTCGTCTATGCCCAGAATGCTGCGCATGCTCTTATCCACATACAGACGGTTCTTTCCATTGACCGTATCCAGTTCCAGCGTCCACAGTCCCAGTTTTACAGACTGTAATATATTTTCCTCCTTCAGCATACCCGTCATACGGGCTATCATCTCACTCTTTACATCCATCATTCCGTCACGAATCAGTATATTTGAAATAAAAGGACGTATTCTGGCAAGAAAAGTCTTATCATTTGGGCGGTATTTCGGATTATCCACACCAATAAATCCAAATAAATGACCTTCATTTAACAATGGAAGAAGCATCAGCCTGCGTATTTCCTGATGCACTAATATTTTCCACAAATCCGGTGCTGACTCCCGATACATATCCACATCTTTGATAATAACCGGTCTGTCTTCCTTCAGACTGCCAATCACCAGTTTTACCCGGTCACCCGGTACCGATGCCAGATAAAGCTGCTGGCTCTGAATCTCATTTTCACACCACTCACAGACATTACTCCAGCTATCTGCCTCTTTGGAATATAAAAAGATATAGCAGCGGTCTGCCTGATAAAATTCCCCGGTATGATGAAGAAGTTCACTGATGATATCAGCTTCATTTTCTTTTTCTTTCGCCTCTTCCAAGGCTTTCACAATGCCCTTTTCCACTTCTAACTGTTCTTCCAGCCTGCTCATGGAAATATTGATGGTATTCATGTCAATACCTATCTGAAGGCGTGCTGCCTTATTGCCCCAGTTTACTAATTTATCCTTCATCAACATCTGGGTTCCTAAGAATTCATTATTTGCATATCTGGTCAAAAACTTCTTATGCTTTAATTTTGCCATATTACAATCTGGGCACGGTTCTTCCCTGCCCTCTAATACCTGATAACATTTCTTGCCGGCATAATCACTAACGCCGCTGATTCGTTGTCCGGCAGAATTCATATAATATAACTCATAGCTTTCCGCATCTATGACATAGACCATCTCTTCTAACTGGTCTAATATCGCTTTATAATCGGTACCGTCTCCTGCTTCCGGCAGAATCACTGTACTATTCCCACAATCTTCCTGCCACCGTTCTTCCTCTACATGTCCAAAAATATACTGTTTTTCAAACAGCTCTTCTTCAATCGGTTTACTGAAATAGAACCCCTGTAAAACTTCAGGTGCAAGCTCTGCAAGTGTCTGTAATTCCTCCGGTGTTTCTACCCCTTCACATACTACCCGGATCTGTGCACTTCTTGCCAGTTCCAAAATATTACGAAGAAGCCGGTAATTGTATGCACTCATATTAATCCGGCTGACAAAGCAGCGGTCAATTTTAATCTCATCAATTGCCAGACTCTTAAGATAACTTAAGCTGGAATATCCGGTTCCAAAATCATCCATGGAAATCTGTATACCACGCTTGCCCCACTGATAAAATAACTGATTGTATTTGGTATAATCCTGTAACTGCATGCTTTCTGTCAGTTCCAGAATAATAGCTTCTCCGGGAATTCCTTCCTGTTCTAATAAATCATAAATGTACTGGCTTAAATCCGGCTGCTGTAACTGTATATAAGAAAGATTAATACTCATACGGAATTCCGGATTATAACGCCGCCACTTTGCACACTGGGCAATGGCTTCCTTTAATACCCATTTTCCCACCTGCACAATCATTCCGCTCTGCTCTAATATTCCAATAAAAAGATTTGGTGACACCACCCCATGATATTTTGAGCGGAAACGGAGCAGTGCCTCTGCTCCCACTACTTCATAATTACTCATCCCAATCTGTGGCTGGAAGAGAAGATAAAATCCATCACACTGGTTGCGGATACTCTTTCTGATTTCTTCTGTTAAGTCAATAACCGACAACTGTTTCTCATAATCTTCTGCTGAGAAAAGAATCAACCGGTTCTTACCGCTCTTCTTGGCACGGTCCAGAGAACTTTCCGCATAGTTAAACAGTGTATTGGCATCCTTGATTCCGGACATCGGATAACAGACTGCACCTGCTGAAAAGGTACAGTTCTCCATCATCTTCATCTGTATATTCTGGTATACCTCACGCACAGCCTCCATATCATATCCCACAAAATTAACTGCAAACCGGTCACCATCCAGACGATAAATTTTTATGTTTTCATCAATACTGTTTTCCAGAAGAGCCGCAATCCTCTTTAAAATAAAATTACCATGGCCTCTTCCATATTTCGTATTGATATTTTTAAAATTATCCACACCAAGGACAAGCAAAACACCTTCTTTTCTGCTGTTCAGCATTTCATCCAGATGTTCCATTAATTTAGTACTATTAAAAAGTCCGGTAAGTGAATCTGTCTTTCCCAAAAGGACAGTATCTGATGTTCTTCCCACCATTACATAAGGAATCCCGGTCTCATCCAGTTCAGCTTTTCCACGACAGCTGATCCAGACCAGATTGCTGTTTCTGTCTACCAGCCGGTATTCCAAATCATGTATCAGGCTTTTTCCAGAGCAGATAGATTCCATATCATTAACCCACTGGTTTAAGTCTCTTTCATATACAATATCTTTCCAGTCATCTATGCCGCAACTGTTGTTTTCATCCATGCGCAATGCATATCTCTTTGATATATCATTGCTGGCGAAATAAAATTTACCCTCTTTTAAATCTGCCAGAAATAAATAATCATCGGTACTTTCACTTAATAACTGCAGAGTCTGGTAACATTCCGCAAATCCTTTTTTCCCTTTAAACAATTCATCCAGCGTATTCTTCTCCTGCATAGCCCCTCCAAAAAATATATATTTTTCTGTCTATACATTCCTTTCTGCATTATTTAATTGTACATCAAATTATCGTTTTTTACAATATTTATTCAGAAAAGTGTCATAAAAGTACAACCGTATTCATCCAGCATCCGATGGCAGACTGTCCGCTGCACACAATACACCCCAGCCCAGCCTTGGATTTGGGAAAAAGGAATATCCCGGCAGTGGTCTTGCTCCCCGGATGAGATATGCTTTTATTTTTTCCCCATATAAAAAAGCATCATGTTTCTCTACAATTCCCCATTGCATAAAAAGTGCTGCCGTCCCGGTTACAAATGGCGTTGCCATTGAAGTTCCGCTTCGTACGGTATAACCGCCGCCTGGTGCACAGGATTCAATGTCCACCCCTGGCGCACAGATGTCCGGTTTCACCTGATTGGTCTCTCTGGTGAACCCTCTCCCGGAAAAGGCTGCCACCTGATTATATCTTGCATCATAGGCCCCCACCGAAATTACCTTATAGGCAGTGGATGGAATTGTAAGCGTTGTCTCTTCTGTGGGATATAAAAATCCGGTTGCTTCTCCGATGACCGCAAGGGAAGGCAGCCACATATTATAGACCCCGGTTACAATCTTTTCCGGTATCAGCGTTATTTTATAGATTCCGCTGTCGATATAATTTTCCACCGGAAGAAAATCAAAATAGATTTCCTGAAAAGGACTGAAAGGGCTTGGTTCTCCAAAATATAATAAAATCTGCGTTCCTTCGATAGTAAATCTCTGGGGGCCCTGCTGCTGCCGGATAATCCCCACCGTTTTCCCACTGGGATGTGTCATCCGGATGGAAAAAATATCCGCATAGGATTTCCAGATTTGTAAGCTTAACGCAGGCTCATATTCTCCTACTGCAAATTCCACTTCCTGTTCTCTTCCCATTACAAGCTGCCCGGAGGTATGCCCTCTGGCACTGCCTTCATTTCCGGTGCCAATCACCAGAACCGATTTCCAGTAATTTGCCATATCAGATAAATAGGTTTCAAGAAGAGAGGTTCCATCATGGGAACCATAGGTATTGCCAAAGCTTATATTTACTGCCACCGGCTGCTTAAGTTCCAGTGCTTTCCGGAGAATATAATCCATTCCAAGCATCAGCTCTGTTGTCCTTGGAAAGGAATTTTTTCCCGGTGTGCCAAGCTTTACCACCAGCAAATCACTTTCATATGCCACGCCCCGGTTTCTTTCATTGGATGATCTTCCATTTCCCGCTGCGATTCCTGCCACATGGGTTCCGTGCCCGGATAAATCCCGGCTGGGGCAGATACGGTACCCCTCCTGTATATCCTCCTGCTGCAATGCATCATTAATTATATTCCGGTCATATTCTGTCCCGAGCCGGAATCCGGCCGGTGGATTTCCTGCAATGGTCTGATCCCAGATTGCCAGAATCCGGCTGCTTCCATCTTCCTTTCTAAAATCCGGGTGTCTGTAATCGATGCCACTATCTAAAAATGCCGTTATCACACCTTTCCCACTCAATCCCGTTCCCCCTAACCCCATTTTTCTTGTATAAAGGGACGTAATGCAGGAGGCTCTGATTCCCTGCTGTACAGAGAAAAAGAGCCTCTTTGGTTTTTCCATATATTCAATTTCTGTCCGGTCTGTTACCGCATCCATCAAAGCCTCCGGCAGCCGGATAACTGCATATTCATTGCTCAGTTCTGTAACTTCAATATCCGGAAATATCTCCTCTAATTTTCTGAGACTTCCGGTATATTTTACAATGACTTCCCATGTGTCCGTTTCTTCCTGATATCCTACATTTAAGTTTAAGGACTGCAGTCTTTCCTCTTCCGTTGCATCCAGTGCCAGATTCAGTAAGTTTTCCCGTTTCGAACTGTTCATTCCATCTCCCGGCAATTTCTTTTATTACTACTCTATCGCAATCCTGTATTTTTATGCACTTCTTTTCAGCTTATTGTACCAATACTGTTTCATACTCTGCTGTCTCTTATTGTGGTGTTACGGTTCCGTCATCCTGTACCGTTACGCCAAAGGAAATGCTGTTGATATAGTCATTCAACTGCTGCTGTTCTAATTCATTCATCTGTCTGGTCTTTCCATTTTCTGCCTTTGCTCCCACCAGCTTATAAGAAATTGCACCATCCTTATCCACTACCATTTCCACTGCCATGGTGCGCTCAATGCTGCTGCCAAAAACAAAATTGCCAAGGCTGTAAAACACCGGCTTTCCGTCGATATATTCAATGCCCTGCAGACAATGGGAATGTGCACCAAACACTACATCTGCACCGGCTTCAATATATTTCTGTGCCAGTGTTCTCTGATATGCCTCAGGTTTTTCCTGATGTTCCAAGCCCCAGTGGACATAAACCACCAGCACATCACACTGACTGCGCGCTTCGGCAATGGCATTGACAAACCGCGTTTCATCATAAGTAGAAAGGACTCCCGGTACTGCGCTTTCTACATTCCAGCCGGCAACCGGAAGTACACGGGATGCTGCAAGAAATCCATACTTTTTCCCATTTACTTCTATTACCTGCACTTCCTGCGCCCGCTCTACGCTGTCCCCTGCTCCGGCATATAAAATGCCCTGTCCATCTAATGTTGTAAACGTATCACTCAATGCTTCCCTTCCATAATCGAGGATATGATTATTTGCCAGAGTGACCACGTCCACGCCCATTTCCTTTAATGCTGCTGCATAGGATGGGTCTGTGCGGAAGGTATACTGCTTGTCCTCCATCTGGGTGCCCCGGTTACTAAACGGAAATTCTTCATTTACCATGGTAATATCTGCATTTACAAGCAGCTCTTTCATGCCATTATCTATGACAGCATCTATGCCTCCGGCATCATAGTTTGTTTTAAAAGAATTGGCAAAAAGTACGTCTCCGGTAAACATCAGTGTTGTATCTTCTGTTACATCCGTTGTTTCTTCATTTTTTTCCGTATTCTTATCTGCATCTTCAGAAGCTGCATCCTTTCCGGCTTCCGCATCATTTTTACCGTCAGTTTTATCACTGGTCTTTAAATCGGATTCTCCATTTTTATCCTTGCTGTCTTCTGCCGCTTCTGTCCCTGCTGTTGCGGCAGTCTGCCGGCTGTCCTTCTGGCGGATGCTTCCACCGTGATGGGCTGCATATATCATTGCTGCACCCAGCAGAATCACACACACTATAGAAACTATATATAATGCAATCCGAACTTCTTTCTTCATTATTTTATCTCCTTTTTTGTAGTCATGTTTCCGTGACTATTTTACCAATGAATGAGCATTTCGGCAATCGTTAAAATTTGTATACTCCTTTTGCCTTTAAACTGGCATGGTCATATTTGTTATATCTGGCTATTTTAATCAAACCACATTTTACATATGATAGGGAAAACGATTTGCAGATCACATACCAAAGAAAGGATTTACTTTATTATGAAAAATACAAAGAAAATGGTTACTGCGGCCTTGCTTGCTGCATTTACCTGCATTGCAACTATGATTATTAAGATTCCTACACCAACTTTTGGATATATTCATTTAGGAGACGGACTGGTACTCCTATGTGGTATTATCTTAGGACCTGGAATTGGTGCACTTGCCGCTGGTATCGGCTCCATGTTTGCTGATATTTTCTCCGGCTATATGACCTGGGCTCCTGCCACTTTAATCATCAAGGCTCTGACCGCATGCATCGCCGGACTTCTGTTCCACAAACTGCGGCTTAACATTTCTTCCAAAGCTAACCGCAGTGTCCGCGTTGTTATCGGCGGTATCGTAGGTGAGGCTCTTATGGTACTTGGCTACTTCCTGTTTGAAGCAGGTCTTGCTGCATTTGCCAGCGGTTCTTTCTCCTCCGCTGCTCTTGCTACCGGAATTGCTTCTTCTGCTGCAGGTATTCCATTCAATATCGTCCAGGGTGTTGTCGGCATTATTCTCTGCCTGATTCTGCTCCCGGTTTTAAGTAAAATCAATGATGTAAATGAGTGGGTTTCCAAGTAAATAATTTTATAAAAAATGATAGCAGGCAATGTCTTTTCACATTATCTGCTATCATTTTTATGCTGGCAGCCCGCAAAGCGTGTTTCTCATCGTTTTTCAAAAATCACATCAATATTTCCCACATCACAACTTACATCCATATCATAATCTGCGTCATTGTCGATTTCTTTTTCTCTGCCAAGTCCGGAAACGGAAATATCTCCTACTTTTATAGAACCAACATCACAGCTTAAACTATAATTGTAATCCTGCTGCTCTCCGGTTAATTTCAATTCCATATTTCCCACATTACAATTGGCGTCTAAATCACCTTTTACTTCACCGACAAAATCAAGATTTCCGGCATCCACATCCAAGCTTGCATATGCTGTCGTCAACAGTCCTTCTTTTATATCAATATTTCCTGCTCCGACTTCAACTGAAAGTTCCTCTAACTCAAGCTGTTCCGGCACTTCAATAACCACCTGTAAACGATGCACTCCATCGCCCCAATATGCTGCATGGAAGTTTTCGCTGATTATTAAAGTTCCATCTTCCAATGCAGTCTCTACCTCAGCATTTTTAGAAGTTGTTATTACCTTAATCTCTTTGCCTTTTCCTTTGACTACTTTCAACATTCCTGCATCCATATCGATATCAAGTGATTTCACATCTTCCGGTTCAAATGCAGTCTCTTCTGTACTGGCTGTTCCTTTATCCTGTCCTTCCCAGTCAGTTATATCCCAATGAAATGCAAATTTATTATTTTGCACTGCTTCTACAAATTCCCGCATGGTTCCACCGGTTGCAATTCCAATTCCTAATACCACGCAGCCTAAAAGAAAACAGCCTAATGCAATACCAAAAATAATTTTTAATGCTTTTTTCATGCGCAAGCGCCCCCTTTCTTCTTAAATAATGACTGCCATAAGTTTGCAATTCCTTTTGCCAACCATGGGAGAAACTTTCCACATACCAAAACCAGAAGTCCGGCTGCGCATAATCCGATTGCAAGCATCAGAAGTCCGGCTGCCATAGAAATAAGACCTAGGGAAATTGTGCCTGTTACCAGAATTGTAATTGCTACACCTGCTACCGCTATTCCGCCGATTACACAGCCGACTGCAATTCCAAATAGTCCTCCGATAATTCCTGCTAACGTTCCACCAATTGCTACTAAAATACCGCCCCAGATTGGTGAAGTAATCACCAGCAGGATTATAAGCAGAATATTTCTTGTGGTATTGTCTTCCCTCTGGATCGTTCCGTTATAATTCTGCTGCCCCATATTCTGGCTTGCACCGTTATAATTCTGCTGTCCCATACTCTGGCTTGCACCGTTATAATTCTGCTGATTACCGGAAGATGCTGTCTCACTATTATTGCATCCTGGGAAATCTGCCCGGATGGTTGCTGCCACTTTTTCCGGTGATTCTAATTCCCGGATTATCTTCTCTTCATTTTCTTCTCCTGCATCTTCAAAGTAACTGGTATAGTATGCAATTGCTTCCCGTTTTTCCTCTTCCGGAATTCCTTCTAATAACTGCTCCAGCCTTCTCATAAACTCCTGTCTGTTCATATCTTCTCCTCTCCGGAAAATAATTCTGTTATTTTCGAAGAATAATTTTCCCATTCCTTTCGATAATATGTTAATCTTTCATTTCCATTTCCAGTTATCTTATAATACCTTCGGTTTCTGCCCCCACATTCTCTGTCATATACTTCCAGACAACCGTCCTTCTGCAATCTTCGCAGCACCGGATACAGCGTTGATTCTGACACTTCAATGGCTTTCCGCACATCCTGTGTAATCTTATAGCCATAAGTACCTTCCTCATCCTTTGATACTACAGCCAAAACAATTGCATCCAGAAGTGCCGCACCTGTATTAAATACCATGCAATCACTCCCTCCAGATTTTCATAAATATAATATTATTCTTTATGCATTACTATTTTATATTCAATACTATATATCGTATAGTATTGTTTGTCAACTACGAAAAATACGCTTTTCGAATTTCTCGAGTTATCGCGGTGCTCGCCAAATCTGCATGCAAGCATGCGATTTTTCTAGCTACTTGCGTAAACTAAAAAAGCCTGGCTTCGTTCTTTTCAACCAAAACCAGACTCTCTTTTCACTTATTCAATTTGCTCTTCCTGTTTTCTATTTTAATTATTTTCCGGCAAATACTTTCTCTACCACTTCCGGAAGCTGTGACAAATTTTCAATTTCCGGTACTTCATCATCAATTGTGCCAAATCCATATGCTGCATGGATAAAAGCGACTCCTGCCTTTTTGCTGGATTCGTAATCGCTCTGGATATCTCCCACATACACTGCATCGGTAAGTGCATTCCGGGATACTACCAGGGCTATATTATCTTCTTTCTGTTTTTCATTATTTCCATAGCATTCTATATCCGAAATATATTTTCCTAAGTTATAATAAGAAAGAAAAGCCTCGATATATCCGCTCTGACAATTGCTTACGATATAAAGTTCATATTTTTCCTTCAGCTTTGCAAAGGTTTCTTCCACACCCGGATATAACACCGCACCATGCCCGGACAGATATTCATTTTCATATTCGCCACATTTATCTAAAAGTTCCATCCGCTCTTTTTCCGGCATATCCGGGAAAAATTTTGCTGCAATAACATCCATTGTTTTTCCCATGATTCCACGAAAATCCTCTACAGTCAGAGGTGTACGGTTCACTTTTTCCTGTTTTAATATTTCATTCCAGGATTCTGCCACACCGACTGTAGAATCCCACAGAGTTCCATCCATATCAAAAATTATTCCCTGCTTCATTTTTCTTTCCTTCTTCTATTTTTCTGTTTTCTATTAGTTTTCTATTAGTTTTTGAATTTTTTGTTCAATTTTATTCCTACATGGTGTATAATACCATTATTATTAAAAAAATTGCAAGGAGATTTCTTATGAGTCAGGAAAAAGTTGACCGTTATAAAGAACAAAAGAAAAATCGTAAAAAAATAATGAAACAGGAGAAATGCAAGCGTTATCTGGGTTATACCGCTACCGTTGTTGTCATTGCACTTATCATAGGCTGGGCAGGCTTCTCCATTTATAAAAATCATGAAGCAAATAAACCGGTATCCTATACAGAGGTAGATTTAAGTGCTCTTACGGATTACTATTCCAATCTGCAGGTGGACTAATTTGAGTGGAACAGATATCATCCAATTAGTAAGTCTTGTCATACTGATTCTTTTATCAGCATTCTTTTCTTCTGCTGAAACCGCCCTTGTAACCGTTAACCGGATTAAGATGCGGACCTTGGCAGATGAAGGAAATGTAAGGGCAAAGCGCGTGCTTGCTATCACGGATCATTCATCTAAGATGTTAAGCGCTATTTTAATCGGGAATAATATTGTAAACTTATCCGCCTCTGCTATTTCTACAGCACTTGCCATCCGCATTTTCGGAAGTGTTGCTGCCGGAATATCAACTGGAATTTTAACTGTTTTGATTCTGATTTTCGGTGAAATCACTCCAAAAACAATTGCTACCATACATTCCGAAAAACTGGCATTGGCGTACTCCGGAGTTGTCAGCTTTCTTATGAAGGTTCTTACTCCTGTCATCTTTATTATTAATATGCTTTCCCATGGCTTCTTAAAGCTCCTGCATATTAATCCTGATGCCAAGAAGCAGACCATGACAGAAGCCGAGCTTCGTACTATCGTAAATGTCAGTCACGAATCCGGTGTTATTGAGAATGAAGAACGCAATATGATTAATAATGTGTTCGATTTAACTGATTCTGAAGCAAAAGAAATTATGGTTCCCCGCATAGATATGACTTTCGTAGATGTCAATGCCAGCTACGAAAAATTATTAGAGATTTTCCGGGAAGCCAAATATACAAGATTACCGGTATATGAAGATACCACGGACAATGTCATTGGTATTTTAAATGTAAAGGATTTATTGCTCTATGATGACCGGACGAATTTTTCCATCCGCTCTATTATGCGGGAACCGTTCTTTACATATGAGCATAAGAATACTGCTGAATTATTAAAAGAAATGCAGGCTTCTTCCCTCAACATTGCTATCGTATTAGATGAATATGGTGCAACTGCCGGTCTTGTTACTTTAGAGGATTTATTAGAGGAAATTGTAGGCGAAATTCATGACGAATATGATGCCAATGAAGAAGCTGATATTACTGCTTTAAGTGAAAAAGAATACCTGGTCAATGGTTCCATGAACCTTTATGATATGTGCGAAAAACTGGGGATTCATTTAGAGTCAGAAGATTATGATTCCATTGGCGGCTATATCTTAGAACATTTAGACCATCTTCCGGACGAGGGAGAATCCATTACCACAGAAAATGGAATCCTGCTCCGGGTTGAAAAAATGGATAAGAACAGAATCGAAAAGGTATATCTGAAAACTCCTTAGGGAGTTTTCGATATACCTTTCTTTTTCTATCATCAGTCATCTGCATACGGAATATGATAACTGAATTTACTTAATCTTACATGATATGCACCATCATAATTTCCCACAAAAGTTGTACTTACCAGTCTGGTATAATGTAATTCATACAGCTCATTGTCCACTCTTACTGCATCTGCAATATCATAATCCATCGGCCAGTAATATCCCATAGTTCCATCATCAAAACTCATCACTGTCCAAAGCGGATACGGGCATGGATTTGCTGGTTTTGTTTCCTCTGCCGGCTGTTCTGTCGGTGTCGTTGCCGGAGTTTCTGACGGTGTATCTGATGGTGCTGCCGGAGTTTCCGACGGTGTCTCTGATGGTGCTGCCGGAGTTTCCGATGGTGCATCTGATGGTGCTGCTGGAATTCCACCGACAGGTTCCTGTCCCCCGGATGTCGTTGCGTTTTTCTGAGCTGAAGGGGCCGGCCCTCCTGCAGTTGATGCCGGCTCTGTTGGTTCCTTTCCCGGTGTCACTTCCTGTGTTCCCTTTTTATCGGTTTTCTCATTCTTTCCCTCGGATTCATCCGGCACTTCCTGCTTTGCCAACAGAACCTCTTCTTTCTTCTGCTGAAATACCTCCTGCAATGCTTCCGTCTTACATACCACAACTCCTGTTGCAGTATGCTCCTCTGCTTCGTGGAATTTTCCTATGGATGTTTTGTTTAAAACATGATTACTGCTCTTCTGTACGAAAAATGTACCACCAACTACAGCTGCCACTGTAAGCAGACAGCCTGATAAAATCAATATTTTTTTCTTTGGATTCAATTTTTCATAACTCCTTTCACTTTTCTCCAACTATACCATAAGTCATTTTTATTGTGCAACCAATTTCTTCTTTCTTTCTAAATTTCGGCATATTCACCGATACAATGGATAAATTTGTTCCGAAAACGCTCTATTTCCGTCATTTTCCCAGTATTATGCTGCAATTCATATTCTTTCATCTCATTCATCTGTTGATGTGATAAATTCCAGACTTCTAAAGCCGTATTCCTTTGCAATGCCTCTTCTAACTGTCTGTAATTTTCTTCTCTCCTCCAAATAGAATCCTGTGTTATGGTATCAAGATATTTTTCACTGATAAATCGAAACGTTTTTCCTTTGTCCTCCACCTGTTGCGAAGTAGTATCCACCAGATAAACGGTAACCTGTTTTCTGCTGACATTGCCAACTGCATCTTTTGCATAATAAGTAATCGTGGTGGTTCCTTCATGCGCAAAGTTCTTCCACTCTTCTTCCGTATAATCTTCCACGCAAAAAACAGTATTCTTCTCTTCATCTACTCCGCTCTCTAAGATACCTTCCGGATTATCTTCTGAGCTGTTTTCTCTGTCCTTTGCACATGCCTGCTGCAAAAGTATTTCCTCTGTAATCCTGCCGCTTCTTGCATCCGTCAAACTATAATACTGATCTTTTGCCTCAATAACAGGACTCTCATCCCACTGTGCATATAATCTCTGTTCCCCTGCATGGCAAAAAACATCTTCTTCCCCGATAAGTTCTTTTTCCTGCCATATTACATCCGGCTTTTTATCTTCCTCTTTGTCCTGTTCTGTATCCGGCTCTGTGCTCCATCCTAAGAAAAGGAAGTTCTCCCGCACGGCGTCTGGCATTTCTCCATAGGGTGTCCCATAATATCGGCTCTCCTGCTTTGTCTCTTCTCCATCGATCAGGCCTCCATTTCCAACAAAAATGATTGGAAAACAATAGCAAAAATCCGTATCTGCTGTTGCATAGCCATCCAGACCATCATATGCATAAATTGAAATCAGATGCCTTCCATATTCATTCTTATGTTTTACAGCAGAGGTATAATAACGGTAATTATAGTTTTGCCCCTCTATAAAATAGTCCCCTTTTTCTCCTAATTCTGACATCTGCCATTCTGCCGTCAAATCATCCTGACCCTGGTTTTCACTCCACACCGCAAAAGCAATCTTTTTAATTCCATCTCCGCCATCCCGCACAAAGACATATGTATAGAATCCATCCGTTCCATTCTGAATCGATATCGTCCGCTCTATAACCGGTGGCTTTGATTTCTTCCAGATGGCATAAAAGGTCTGATTCTCCGTTACCACTACCTTATCTCCTGAATTATATACCGGCTCTTTAGCATCTTTCCTGTCTGCCCAGCCGGCAAACGCATACCCACTGCGCTTTGCGGATGGAAGTATTACTTCTGCATCCTTCCATTGTGCCTTTAATAGAACCTCTCCCTTATGCTTTGAAGATAAATTTAATACCTGTGCCTTATCTTCGTATACAGAAAGTTCCGATAACGCTTCCGGCACACCGATTGTGCCTATTCCCTCTCTATGCTCATTATATCCATGATTTATCCAATGTAATAAATATGACTCACGCCGGCTGCCAAATGCCTGTTTTAAATCTTCCCCTCCATATTTCATATAATCCGTCAATCGAAAATATGGACTGGATATTCTTCGTTCCCTGCCCTGTATCACATACTGATAGAAATGTTTTACTAATGCTGCCTTATTAAACCCGAAACTTTCCAGTAAATCCTGATTTGCTTTTGCATAACAGGGGGCATCAAATGCATACCACGGAAATTCTATTCCGTTATAATAAAAACTGTTATGATCTTCCCACCCGGCAAAGGTGCTTTCCGCGGTAAGTTTCTCTGCCTCAGATGTTCCACCATTTCCATCCAAGGTTACTGTATACTCTTTCTTATACTGATTCTGCTGTAATTGAATCTGTTTTCCATACAGCACATCCGGTTGAGAAGCAACAGTTCCGCTGGTAGCCCCATTTCCATCATAATGAATGGTATAACGATTTTCGAGATAATTTACTTCGATATTATCATTATGCCATGCGCCATCATCTCCCCAGGGTGTCATTCCACATCCGTTGGTGTCCACCACAAAACTACAGGTTTCCTCTTCCATACTCTCAAAGTATGTCTGATAGCAGTTGCTGGTAGACACTCCTTCAAAATGATGCCCCAGCTCCGGCAGACGAAACGTAACCGGAAGATGATATTCCCTTGCTCCTATTTCAGAAGTTGCATTATCATGTCTGGTATAATATTCCCTATCTTCTAATGTAATGCCAAGCTCGTCTCCCCCAATCAGATACATTTTATAATAGATTCGATAATTAATCCCATTGGAATGACGTTCCCCTATATTACAGTCAATCCGGTAACGAGCTGTTCTTCCACCTGCATTGTCACGAACTATCAATATGAAATACCCGGAAGTTTCCGGATACCAGGTCTGGGCACTTCCGTAAACAGATGAAGTCAATTCATCCGGCATTTCTTCCAACTGCTTGGTTTCTTCTGTTTCTAATACTTCTGTTTCTAATACTTCTGCTTCTAATACTTCTGCTTCTAATACTTCTGCTTTTTCAGATTCTGCCACCTCAGTTTCTTCTACCGTTTCCGCACTTATCATCTGAATACTGCACGGACTCATAAAAAGAATCATGCATCCGCAAAGGAAACGGCATACTCCCTTTCGCACCTTCTTTTTCATGCTTACCCCCCTATTCAAATACTGCATAATATGTCTGATTTTCTTCTACACACTGTGTAAAATCCGCGAGATAATCCTTGCTGTCCCGCCACTCTAAAAACTTCTTTTTCAAATCATCACAAACCGGTTCTGCCGGAGAGGTACAGTAATCCCCCTTTTGTATTTCCAGCTTCTTATAATAAGATTTTCCCTGTTCCATTTCTTCCCTGGAGCGATAAAAGATTACCGTCTGCATTGCCACTTCTTTTTCCCCTTTCTCCGTTTCTTCTCCATTCCCATCGTCATCTGTAAGAATTGTACGGCAGCACTGTATGCTGCCCTCTTTCCCGCCCGGATACGAAAAATACTCTTCCACTTCCACAGAAAGTAATCCTTTTTCTGCATCTGCTGCAATCATCCGAACAGTTAATTCTGAATCGGAATTCATCTGCGGAACCAGATTTCGAATCAGTAATGTCCTCATATCTTCGGAAGTATAATCTCTGTCTGCATCCGCCTGTACCATCTGCAATGTTGTTTCCATTGCTTCGGTAAGACTCTGTTCTAATTCTTCTTTTCGCACATTCTTATGCTGCATGGTCAGCAGCATCACTACAAAAAGTATGACAATGCCACCGGACAATACCCCAAATACCATATGTTTCATATACCGCCTCCATTTACCGGAATCCGGAAACGGGAAACCGTCCGCTTTTCATATGCATCTTCTGCCCGCACCTCTATTTCATAGATTCCTGCCTTTTCATAAATATCTTCTACTGTTTTTCCTGCCTGATTTCTGATATCAGTTATCTCAATCTTAAGTTCCTTTCCATCTGCATCCACTGCGTGAAACAGTTCTGATAACGCTATCTTATCTGCAATCGTTAAGATGCGATGATCTTCATAGATAATCACCGGAACCTGACGGCTATGAATATCTTTTAACATTTTTCCGTCCATATTATTTCCAACATCTGCACCGGCTGCCGGACGTTCCATCCCACTTCCAATTATGCGAAATCCCCATAAGCATAATATCAGTAACATTGCCGCCACTAATACGGTAATTACTGTCTGTCCATATTCTTTCCATAATGTTTTCATTTGTTTTACCCCAATGCCCCCTGTGCCCTGCTTATCATTTCATAAAGATAACCTCCCTGTGAAAACAGTCCAAATAAAATTCCTGTCATAACAATGACTGCCAGAACCGCTATCACAAGTCCACCATATTCTTCCATAAAAAAATGCATTTTTATCCCCTTACCGGACATAACCAAGCAAATACCACAACACTCCGATACAACCACTTCCAAGTACTGCATAGATGATTGCCTGTCCATAATCCTCCATAATTTTTCTCATAAATCTACCTTCCAAATCCCCGGATACTATGCTCCGTTTTACTGTGAAATGGTCCCATCCGGTATGCGTAATGCAATATCACTTCCGCCATGGTTACCTCCTTTTCCACGGGCGGCACATTTCCATTTTCACATACAGTTACAGCTCCGGAATCCTCATATAAATTAACCTGCAGCTGATAGCCCAGTTCATCAGCCTGCTTTATACAGGCATTTATTACTTCCCGGTTATAATTGCTGTTTTCCAGTTCCACTACCACATCCGATTTAAAATTTCTTGCCTGACAAATCTGCGCTTCTGCTGCAACAATACCTATTCCAACTGTTGACAGCAACATCATCAGAAATATTCCAAGATATGTTTTTATTACCTGTTCCATCTAATCCCCTATCTATGTACGCTTGCTAAAAATACCACCAGAAATGCCGTCATATCAATCATCATTTTTCCTGCTCCAGTCAATGCCGGGGCTAAAAACAATGCATATAATCCAGCCAGTGAATCCTGATTTTGTTCTCTTTCTGCCTTATCTAAAAGTTCCTGATTCCGTTTTAAAATCTGACTTAACTGCTTTTCACTGTTTCCATATCCGCCGTTGGATAATGCATACAACATCCGCATAGCAGAATGCACATCCGGTAAATCATAATCTTTTAAAAAATTAAGATATGGTTCCAGACTCTCCGGATTCTGTGAAAGTTCTTCCAGCATATCATCCACTGCCGTTCTTAGAACCTCCGGTGTCTGCGGCCGGATACGATAGAATGCCACCTGCACATTTTCAGTCTGAAGCAATAAAGAAATGTCCATTAACCACTGCGGAAATTCCTTTTCTATTTTCTTTCTCAGATACTTCCGGTAGAAATTACTGCGCACTCCTTTATGGGACTGCACATAACGATATTTCTTTTCATCCCCTTCTCCATAAGATTCCCTTTCCTTCAACCAGTTGCGACAGGTACGCTTCATTGCCCGGAAGCAAATCAGCATATCCAGGGACAGAAAAAGAATTGATGCAATCTGGCAAACCAAAAGTTGCGATAATTCAATATCTTTTGGCAGCAAATGATTCGTTATTGCACATACCAGAATGGATAAACCCACCGCTAAGAATACATTTCTTCGATATTTCTTACAGTCCTGCTGATGCAGTCTGACCCGTTCCATCCACTTCTGCAAATCCTCTAAAAGCAATTCCACCGTTGTCTCGTATGCTCCGCCATACTGTTCTACCATCAGAAAATACGCATGAATCTCTTTCATTCTGCGATTCTCATACTGCTGCTCAATCGCATCTAACTCTTCTTTCATATTGCTGTCATATTCTTTTCGTAAATGAAAGATGGCAGTTTCTATCTGTTTCCGCATGGCCCCCGGTTCAAACAATATACAAACTGTCTCCAGTGCAGATAAGATTTTCGGATTCTGCAAAAATGCATACAGCATCTGCTCCATATACAATTCTGCTTCCTGCAGACGGGTCTGTTGCTTCTTTTCTTCCTTCAACACTTTATCCATACGCCACATAACAAGAACAAATACAATACTGCAGCAGATATATCCCTGCCACTTAAGCTGTAATAAAAATGCTGCCAGCAGCAATAATCCATAACAACCTCCATAGGCAACGAAACGCTCATTCTTTTTCATATTCTTCTCCTTCCAGACGATGTTGTATCATCGGATTATCAAATGGCTCGGAAATTCCATGCCGCTTCATACGCGCAATCAGCCCTTTTGGAAGTTCTCTCACCATAAGATTGCCATCCACCACCTGCATATGTATTTCATTTCTTCCTTCTTCTCTTACAAAGAAGCAGACCTGATCTATATAACGGTACAATTTTCCTTCTGCACTCATTTTCTTCCGCAGCAGAATTCCAACATCAACATAGCTGTATACATCATTTTCCATGCGGTCTGCATCCATACGGCTCTCCATCATATTCAAAATACGGTCCGGAATTTTACGCACATCATCCGTATGAAGCGTGGTAAATCCACGGATTCCGGTAGACCAGCATTCCAGTAAAGACTTTACTTCCGTAGAACGTGCCTCCGATAACATAATCCATGATGGGTTCTGTCTGAGACATGTCTTAATGGCTTTGGTATAATCAAAATCCGGATTAATTCGCAGTTCCACACAATCTTTTCCGGGATTAATCTGACTGTAATGCCATTCTGGATTATCCTCTATCGTAATGACACGCTCTCCTGCCGGAATAAACTGCGAAAAAAATTTTGCACATTCTGTCTTTCCCGCCCCCGGTTCTCCGCAAAAGACAAAATTCATTTTTGCAGCCACACAATTGGTCAGCAATTCCAGTACCGGAACAGCTACATACTCATCCTCCACCATCCTTTTTACCTGCATACGCAACATTGGCATTGACTTACGGATACAGATACTCCTGCCGGATATGGCAACAGATTCATGCACAATACTGATACGCAGCGTGTTGGTCTCCGCCTCCAACAAATTATTTTTCTTGTTAAAAGGCTTGCTCACTTCATTGGCAATCCGATGGGAAAACTGCTCTACAAACTTCTCTGTAATGCCATGACTTCGAATCAGATAGCGTTCATTTTCTACATCTGTAATCCACAACTGGTTTCCGTTATAGTCAATATCTGTAATCTTATCATTCCGGACATAACGCCAAAGGGGGCCAAAATAATCCGGCTCCATCCGGATACCCAGTTCCTGTCTGTCCAAGTCATCCCCTCCTATGGTGTTCCGATGTTATTTCCAAAGTTATCAATTAAGTTCTTAAATGCATCATAAACGGGGCCACTGGTTCCATTTCCCATAATTGCTGTCACAAGTGCTGCTAATGCTGCAATCGCAACTACTGTTATAATTACCCCACCATACTGTTCAAAAATTTCTTTCAAATAAGAAAACCCCTTTCCATACTGAATTTCGTTTCACTGTTTGGAATATTTGGGAGGAAACTCCCGGATAAAAAAAGATAAATAAGATGGCTCTAATCATACCTGCTTTTTCTTTTTTTGTAAATATATTTTTTCATTTTTATAAAAATTTTACATTTTCATTTTTCATTATGCTATAATAAAAAAGGTATGATTTTATGCCACAATTTTATATAAGAACTACAGGAGGACACATGAATAAATTTATTATCACCACCGACACTACCGCAGATTTGCCGGCAGATTATGTAGCAGAACATAATCTTGGCATGCTGTCACTCACTTATACTATAGACGGCAAAACCTATGACTGGGAACATCCAATGGATGTCAAAGAATTCTATGCAAAGATGCGCGCCGGCTCTCTGCCTACCACCTCTCAGGTCAACCCGGAAACTGCCCGCGAAATCTTTACAAAAATTGCCACGGAAAATGACTGTGATATTCTTCACATTGCCTTTTCCAGCGGACTCAGCGGCAGCTACTCCAGTACAAAAATTGCTGCAAGTGAAATGGAAGAAGATAATTTTCCACATAAAGTCGTTGTCGTAGACTCTCTCTGTGCTTCCATGGGAGAGGGACTTCTGGTTCACAAAGCTGTCCAGATGAAAGAAAATGGTGCCACTTTAGAAGAAACCGTAAAATGGCTGGAGGAAAATAAACTACATCTGGTACATAACTTTACGGTAGATGATTTGTTCCACCTTCACAGAGGCGGACGTGTTTCTAAAACCGCTGCAGTTCTTGGTACCATGATTAACTTAAAGCCGGTGCTTCATGTAGATGATGAAGGTCATCTTATTATGGTTTCCAAGGTTCGTGGACGTAAAAAATCCCTGATTACCCTGGTTGACAATATGGAAAAGCAGATGGGCTCCTACCGTGACCAGAATGATATCGTATTTATCAGCCATGGTGATGCTTTAGAAGATGCACAGTTTGTTGCAAATCTTGTAAAAGAACGTTTTGGCATCGACAGCTTCTTAATCAATTATGTCGGTTCAACCATCGGTGCACATTCCGGTCCTGGAACGATTGCATTGTTCTATATGGGTGAATATCGATAAAACACCGGCAGATACGAAGCGGTCAAAGTCAGCTTCTTACGGATGTCTGGCAAAATATCTGACAACTACGAGAAACACGCTTTGCGAGTTTCTCGAGTTATCGCGGTGCTCGCCAAAATCTGCTGAGAAAAGAAATTCGCTCAGGCAAGCCTGGCTCTTTCTTTTCTCTCAGATTTTTTCTCGCTACTCGCGTAAATCAAAAAAGAGTTATTGTACCACGGTTTAAAATTCTGTGATATAATAACTCTTTTATTTATGTGAGAAACATGCTTTATCTGTTTCTTTATTTTTCTGCAGCTTCTTCTGCTTCTTTTTCTTCTACTTCTTTCTCATCCACTTTGATGCACAGTTCCTCTAACTGCTTCTCATCTACGATATCCGGGGCATTGGACATAAGGTCGGATGCATCCTTTACTTTCGGGAATGCGATGACATCACGGATGGAATCTGCATGTACCATATGCATAACCAGACGGTCAAGACCATAAGCCAGTCCTGCGTGTGGTGGTACACCATAGGAGAATGCATCCAGAAGGAATCCAAACTGCTCATGTGCTCTCTCTTTTGTAAAGCCAAGAACCTCAAACATTTTCTCCTGAATATCACTCTGGTGGATACGGACAGAACCACCGCCTAACTCGGTACCATTTAATACGATGTCATATGCTTTGGCACGTACTGCACCTGGATCTGTATCAATCTTATCCCAGTCCTCTTCCATTGGCATGGTAAACGGATGATGCATTGCCATATAACGATTCTCTTCGTCTGACCACTCTAACAATGGGAACTCTGTAATCCAGAGGAAATTATACTGGTTCGGGTCTAAGAGGTCTAATTCTTTGGCAATTTCAAGACGAAGTGCACCTAATACATTCCATACGATTTTATTCTTATCTGCTGCAAATAAAAGCAGGTCTCCCGGCTTTCCGTCCATTGCTGCTACCAGATTCTTCAATTCCTCTTCTGTCATGAATTTTGCAAAGGATGATTTATAGCTGCCATCTTCCTGTACAGAAAGATAAGCAAGTCCTTTTGCTCCATAGCCTTTTGCAAACTCTACCAGCTTGTCAATCTTCTTTCTTGGCATTGCGCCCTGTCCTTCTGCATTGATACCACGGACAGAACCGCCCTGCTCTAACGCACTGGTAAATACACCAAAACCGCAATCTTTTACAATATCAGATACATCCTTTAATTCCATTCCAAAACGGGTATCCGGCTTATCAGAACCAAAACGATCCATTGCTTCCTGCCAAGGCATTCTCTTAAGTGGAAGTTCTACATCTACACCGATGGCTTCTTTGAAAATGTATTTTAACAGACGCTCATTGACATCTAATACATCATCAATATCTACAAAAGAAAGCTCCATATCTGCCTGGGTAAATTCCGGCTGACGGTCTGCACGTAAATCCTCATCACGGAAACATTTTGCAATCTGGAAATAACGGTCATATCCGGATGCCATCAGAAGCTGTTTGAAAAGCTGTGGTGACTGCGGCAATGCATAAAAGCTACCCGGATGTATACGGCTTGGCACCAGATAATCTCTTGCACCTTCCGGTGTAGACTTACAAAGAACCGGTGTCTCAATCTCTAAGAAACCTTCTTTTGCCATAAAATCACGCATCAGATATGCTACTTTACTACGCAGCATCAGGTTACGCTGGATATCCGGTCTACGTAAATCAAGATAACGATATTTTAAACGAATCTCATCTTTCGTCTGGCTGTTCTCTTCAATCTGAAATGGCGGTGTCTGTGATTCTGAAAGAATACGGATACTCTCAGCAATTACCTCAATATCACCGGTCTTTAAATTCTCATTAACTGCTGCAGAACGCTTCTGCACGGTTCCTTCGACTGCAATAACAAACTCGCTACGCAGTGTTCCTGCTTTGGCAAAGCCTTCGCTTCCTACCTTTGGCTCGTCGAATACAAGCTGCAGAATTCCGGAACGGTCTCTTAAATCTATGAATATAAGACTTCCTAAATTTCTTCTTTTCTGTACCCAGCCCATGACGGTAACTTTTTCTCCAATATTGGCATTGGATACTTCTGTACATCTATGGGTTCTGTGTAATCCCTGCATGGATTCTGACATTTTTTTATCCTCCTAAAAATTTTATCAAAATCATTCCATTTTCTGCTTCTTGCAGAAAAACAGACTATCTGTTAAAAAACTCTACAAATTCTTCATAACCCTCTGCCGTAAGCTTCTCCTTCTGGAACTTCTTGTTCTTATTCATACGAACCACTAATACCTGGGTTCCTTCGGAACGTTCCTTCTGAGCCTGTGCAATTACCTCCTGCAGCTTATCTGCCGGATATCCCTTTTCGATGAGATATGCCTTCTTCGCTGCCTGTCCCGGAATCTTAAATCCGCTCTCTAAGAGCAGAAGAATGATTCTTTCAAAACCAATGGAAAATCCGCAAGCCGGTACATCATTTCCGGTAAATCTTCCAACCATCTTATCATAACGTCCGCCGCCACCGCAGCTTCCGCCAAACTCTGGCATTGCAATTTCAAAAATAGTTCCTGTATAATAACCCATACCACGCACTAAAGTCGGATCAAATACCATTTTAAAATCTGCTGCCTTGGTAGCTTCTACGCTGTCGATAATCTCTGTCAGGTTCTGCTTTACTTCTTCCTCTAAGAATCCTGCTTCAATTAATGTATCACATAAGGTAACCAGTCCGTTTTCGGTACCTTCTGCTTTTTCAAATAAGGATAAGTACTTATCGACTGCTTCTTCTGCAAAGCCTTCTTTTTTCAGTTCTTCTGCGACTCCATCCAGCCCAATCTTGTCCATCTTGTCTAAGATGATAAATACAAGGTCGTAGCTTTCTTCCGGGAATCCACTGTAAGCTGCCATTGCTTTTAAAATACGGCGTTCATTAATCCGAATTTCAAAATTCTTAAATCCGATTTTTCCAAGCGTTGTTGTTGTCGCAAGAATCAACTCTATCTCTGCCAGATTAGACGGCTCACCCAGAATATCAATATCACACTGCATAAACTGGCGGTAACGGCCTCTCTGCGGACGGTCTGCACGCCATACATTTCCCATCTGTAATGCTTTAAACGGAGATGGCAGCTGGTTACTGTTATTGGAATAAAATCTTACCAATGGAACGGTAAGGTCGTAACGCATACCAAAATCCACTACATCTTCTTCTTTTTCTGCTGTCTCTAAGTTCAGCTTTTCACCACGTTTTAATACTTTGAAAATGAGTTTTTCATTTTCTCCACCCTGTTTGCTGGTGAGGTTTGCAATATTCTCCATACAAGGAGTTTCAATTGGTGTAAATCCAAAACTCCGGTAGGTCTCTTTGATTACATTCTGCACATAATCACGAATCTGCATCTCCTCCGGTAAAATATCCTTCATGCCTGTAACCGGCTTCTTACTCAATGCCATGAAATTTCCTCCATTTTCCGAGATAAGCATTTTATCTATTTTTCTTATTATATATTTGTATTCATACAGAACTATTATATTTTTCGTGTTCTGATATGTCAACCGCTTTTATTCCTTTGTAAAGAGCCGGCTCTTCCGTTCAATCATCTCATCAATCCTTGTGATATACTGTGCCACATCCTTGACATTCTCGGCACGTTCAATCCGGTGTGTGCCATCGGGATTTGGCTGTACCCAGACACGTTTCGTGGATGCACCAGCACCACAGGCTACAATACTCTGTTTCTCTTCCATAATAAGAACATTGTATACACCGGCTTTTCCCGGTGCTGCATAGCCTACGTTTTCAAAATTGCCTGCCATATTCTTCTGGCGGTATAAATAATATGGAGAAAGGCCCATTTCTTCTGCTACTTTGGAAGTCAGTGCAATATGGTCTGCGGTATTGACAATTTCAAAATCCTGATAACGCTCTCTTTGTATATTCAGCCTTGCTGCACGCTTGATGGCAAGTGAGTGAACCGTCAGATTATCCGGTGCTAACTTCCGGATTACTTCCATGGTATCTGCTACATCTGAAAGACTCTCTCCCGGAAGTCCTACGATTAAATCCATATTGATATTATCAAATCCAAGTTCTCTTGCCAGATAAAAGCTGTCTATTGTCTGCTGCACGGTATGATGCCGTCCAATCAGATCCAGTGTCTCCTGTTTCATGGTCTGTGGATTAATGGAAATTCTGCTGATATCATGATTGCGAAGCACCATAAGCTTCTCTTTTGTAATACTGTCCGGTCTTCCGGCTTCCACTGTAAATTCCACTAAATCAGATAAATCAAAACTACATTTAATTTTTCGAATCAATCTGTCTAACTGTTTCGGATTTAATGTGGTCGGTGTTCCACCACCGATATAAATGCTGTTTAATTTCTTATGTGCAAATTTGACCGCTGTATAATCCAGTTCCTTTTCCAGTGCATCCAGATATTCATCCATACGATTCTTCCAGGCTGCCAGGGAATAGGACGTAAAAGAACAGTAAAGACATGTGGTCGGACAGAATGGAATTCCAATATAAAGGCTGTAGCCTTCTTCGTAGTCTAATTTGTGTAAAAGTTCCAACTCCCGCTCTGCAATTTCAATACTGAGCTTTATCTTCTCATCGGAGGTAAAATACGTTTCCTTCATATAGCGGGCAATTTCTTCCTCGCTCTTACCCTCTTCTAAAAGTGCCATCGGAATCTTGGTCGGGCGGATACCGGTAAGATTTCCCCACGGAAGTTCCACTCCGGTATATTCTGACAGCAGCTGATACAGCGTCCGTTTCAGGCTGTTCTTTGTCTCCTTGCGGTTTGTATCATCTACTGCTACTCGTTTTGTAATTCCGGTCTGATTTTCATTTTCTTCTGAAGGCTCTACCTTTTTCCAGGAAAAAATGATTTCTTCCGGTGCAAACTGTACATCCATGTGATAATGTACCGGCTCTTCTTTTTTCTCCTTATCCTTCGTGGAAACATATACCTCTTCCTTCGGATAAAATGCCTTTACCAGCGAATGGATATCATATTCAAATTCTGCTTTATCTAATAATACTGTTATCATGGTTCGTCCTTATAAATACGGATTATGCATCCGCTCATAGCCTATTAAAGTGCTTTCGTCATGTCCGGTATACACGGTCACATCATCCGGCAGCGGCATCAGTTTTTCTCTGATTGCCCGGATTAAATCCGATGCACTTCCTCTTGGGAAATCGGTTCTTCCCACAGATTCCTGAAACAGCGTATCTCCGCTGAAAAGAATCTTCTCATCTGCAATATAATAGCAGCATCCGCCAATGGTATGCCCCGGTGTAAAAAATACACGGATGGAAAATCCTGCAAGATTTAATACTTCTTCGTCTTTTACGAAAACATCTGCACGATAGACCTTATGCTCTCCTATCATCCCGCAAAGGTTAAGTCCCGGGTCTTCCAAGGTCTCCCTCTCTGCCTCATGGGCATAAATGGAAATCTGGTATTTATCTGCAAGCTCTTCTGCTGCTCCTGCATGGTCAAAATGTCCATGGGTCAGAAGGATTGCCACCGGTTTTGCTCCGGTTTTCTCAATCTGCTTTTCAATCAACTGTGCCTGGTCTCCCGGGTCTACCACAAGAAGTTCTCCTGTCTTATGATTTACCAGAAGATAGCAGTTGGTGCAGACTGGTCCCACAATATATCGTAATACTTCTGTCTGTTCTGTCATAATTTTCCTCTTCTATAATAATAACTGACTTTGACTTTTTTTCATAAATCAGCAATTTATTTTGCTAATGCTCTATCAGCCGGTAGTACGTTCAATATCAATCACGCTCTCTACCTGACGGATTTTTTCTATTAAGCTGCTCAATTCCTCTTTGCCTTTGGTATTAAAGGAAATAGAAATGGTCGCAACACCCTGTTTGCTGGTCTTGGAATTAATGGAACTGATATCAATTTCCCGTTCGGTGAAAATTCTGGTAATATCTACTAAAAGTCCGGTACGGTTATTACCAAATATTTTAATCTCAGCAAGATAAAGTCCATTGTCACCATGCTCTGCACCCTGCTGCCACTCTGCATCAATCAGACGCACTTTTTCCAGCTCGGAAAGGTTCATGATATTAATGCAATCGGTACGATGAATAGATACACCACGGCCTCTTGTGACAAATCCTACAATTTCATCTCCCGGCACCGGGCTGCAGCATTTGGAAAAATGCACTGCCACATCATAAAGTCCTTTTACAATGATACCACTCTTGGATTTCTGTGGAACTGCCTTATCCTTATTCTCGGAAGGCACATTGTTCAATACATCCTCATCGGTAAGCTGGATTGGGTGGTCTTTCCGGTACTCCTCCAGCATCTTATTCACGACCTGACCTTCTTTCAGTCCGCCGTGTCCTAAGGTTGCCAGTGCGGAATCCCAGTCATGGAATCCATATTTCCGCATAACCTTACTCTGATATTCCGGTTTGTTAATATCCGTAAGATTAATGGATTTTGCCTTACAATACTGGGCAATCAGTTCCTTGCCCTTCACGATATTTTCTTCTTTTAACTCACTCCGGAACCACTGGTTAATCTTATTTTTCGCCTGTGTACTCTTAACAATATTTAACCAGTCACGGCTCGGTCCCTTGGAATTCTGGGACGTGATAATCTCAATACGGTCACCGTTCTGAATCTCGTAATCAATTGGAACTAATTTACCATTTACCTTGGCTCCAATCATCTTATTTCCAACTGCCGAGTGGATACTGTACGCAAAGTCTACCGGTGTGGAACCCGTTGGCAGATTCTTGACATCTCCGGACGGAGTAAAGCAGAATACGGTATCGGAAAAGAGGTTCAAATCACTCTTTAACAGGCTCATGAACTCTTTATTATCTGACATGTCTTTCTGCCATTCCAAAATCTGGCGCAGCCAGCTTAACTTCTCTTCCTCTGATTTGGTGGTAGCCACTGTGCCGCCGTTATTGGCAGCTTCCTTATATTTCCAGTGGGCAGCGATACCATATTCTGCGGTACGATGCATCTCAAAGGTACGAATCTGAATCTCAAACGGCTGTCCGGTCGGTCCAATCAGTGTGGTGTGGAGGGACTGATACATATTCGGCTTTGGCATAGCGATATAATCTTTAAAACGTCCCGGGATTGGTTTATACATCTCATGGATGACACCCAGTGCTGCATAGCAGTCCTTGACATTATCCACGATAATTCTTATGGCAAATAAATCATAAATCTGGTCTAAGGTCTTATGCTGATTGACCATTTTCTTATAAATGGAAAAGAAATGCTTTGCTCTTCCGTCAATCTGTGCCTTGATTCCTGCATTTTCAATATGTTTACTCACTTCTTTTACAAGGCTCTGCACATAATCATCACGGACACTCTTACGAAGTGCAACCTTTTCTACCAGATCATAATATGCTTCCGGCTCCAGATACTTTAAGGAAAGGTCATCTAATTCGATTTTAATTTTAGAAATACCAAGACGCTGTGCAATCGGCGCATAGATGTCCATGGTCTCTCTTGCTTTTTCCTTCTGCTTCTCCGGCGTCATATATTTTAACGTACGCATATTGTGCAGCCGGTCTGCCAGCTTGATTAAGATAACACGGATATCCTTTGCCATGGCAAGGAACATTTTTCTTAAGTTTTCTGCCTGAACCTCGACTTTATCCGCATCATAAGATAACTGACCCAGCTTCGTAACGCCATCCACCAAAAGGGCAATCTCTTCTGAAAACTCCGAAGCAATTTCCTCTACTGTCATGACGGTATCCTCTACGACATCATGAAGCAGTCCGGCTACGATAGTCTCTTTATCCAGCTCCAGTTCCGCTAAAATAATTGCCACACACAACGGATGAATGATATATGCTTCACCGGATTTTCGTACCTGTCCCTTATGTGCCGTATCCGCTGTCTTATATGCCTTTTCAATCAAAGAAATATCTGTCGACGGGTGATATTTCTTCACGCTGGCAATCAGCTCCTGATACAGGCTCTCCGGACTGACGAATTCCTGCATGGTCTTTATGTTGTCATCCTTAGACACCACTTCATTTTCTAATTCTTCTAATTCTTCTGTTGTAATATCTGCCATAATTCACACCAACTTTTTTGCGTTTTATCCCACTTTTAACTATGATTTTTCATTATAATAAAAAATATATAAAAATGCAATCTTTTATACTTGCCATTTTCCCCCGGAAACCTTATACTTTATGGCTGAATGGCAGATTTTTTCTACCTCTTTAAGAAAGGAGTTTTCCCTTATGCATCCAGTTTTATTATTTTACAATTTAGAAAACAGCAAAGGCAGAACATTAAAAATGCTCTGCCTCCGGTTAAAAATAAAAATCCGTATTATCACCAAAGAACAATATAACCAGACTTTAGGTGCCCTCGCAGGGATTGATGGCTTCCCTTTGAAAGAAGAGGTCTATACCGGCGATGGTTTCACCGACGAAATGCTGGTATTCAAAGGCTTTGATAATGCTCTTTTAGACCGTTTCCTGGTGGAATTAAAAAAGCTTCATCTTACCAGAATCGGTCTGAAAGCCGTTCTCACGGAGCACAATATCAACTGGGATTCCATTGCACTTCATGAAGAACTCTTAGCGGAAGATAAGAAAATGCATGAAAATTAATCTTCTCCTGCAATTTCTATGGTGTATGCTGCCCGGAAGCATGCACCCTGTGCTAACGCATGTCCCCATTCCCTTTCTTCCAAACTTCCGTTAAAATCCTCTTTATCGCATCTTCCAAACCAAGGTTCAATGGCTGCATATGGTACATTCTTCTTCTCTGCTGACCAGAGTCCAAATAACGTAGCTTCCGGGAAATACACATTTTTCCTTGCCGGTATTCTTAATGTTCCATGTGATTTCCAGTCTGTTGCCATTCATATGATAGATTAATTCCATCTCATAAGTCTTTTCCTGATAATGATAGACTCCGTCTTTTAAGCTTCCAACAATCGGAAACAGATTTGGTGCACTCCGTTTGTAATACTCCGGATTGCTGCACCACATGTACTCAATGTTACTTTTCTTTCCAAGCACAGATTTCAGTTCTGCCCCAAGAGACTCAACTTCCACCTTCATGCTCGCGTTTTCCATGGAATAACGCATATTCTCTCAACCTTTTTTCTCGTATTCTATGATCTGACATCACAGTATCCAGCACCTGATAAAATCGTCTGCTGTGATTTGCTTCTACCAGGTGTGCCAGTTCATGAGCAGCAACATATTCTGCGCATTCTAACGGAAGGTCTGCCAGTACTTTATTCAAAGTAATGGATGCCTTTGCCTTGCAGCAGCTCCCATAGCGGCTGGTCATGCTGCGGAATCTGACCGTTGGCATAGAAATATGATAAGCCTGAAACAATTCATACTCCCTCAGCAGTATATCTCTTAAATACTGCTCTTTCTGCCGGTTCCACTCCAGTGCATCCACATCTATCCTCTGCTGATTTGCAAGCTTCTTTTGCATCATGCGGATCCACTCCGCCTTGCTCTGCACAAATGCATCCACTTTCTTTTTGCTCATGCGATAGGGCATCGTTACTGTCACTACGCCATTGGCTTTTACCCGGATGATAATATTCTTTACTTTTTTTGGTGTCAGTTCATATTGTATTGTATTCTCCATTCCATTATTATAGCTTTCTGGTGCAGGCACTGACAAGCCTTTTTCTTGTTTTCCTTTTGCTATTTCTGTCGTATCATTTTATACTGTTACTCCGCCTCTGTCTCCGGGGCAGCCGCTGCTTTTCCCAGGGCATCATCAATGGCGTGAATCAGCACCATGGACGTATACTGGTTATCATCGGAATAGCTGAGATTATCCGTTGACTGATTTTCATATATCTGTTCTTTCAAATTATCCAGTGCCGGCTGCATCAACGGATACATTGCGGTTACAGTTTCATCGAGATTTACCAGCGAAATGGAATTGATTTTATTCTCATCCACCACAACCTCCACATCCACGGTTTTATCATTAAATATGATGGAAGACGTATATACCCCTGCCACATATTTCATGGTCTCCCGGCTCTCCTCATCTTTATCCGGAGAAAACATATAGACCAACAATAATACCAGTAATATTCCAAGTACCGCAAAAATTCCTGTGTAAATCAGTTCCTTCATATGAAGCACTACAATCTTTGTCTTTGCACTCAAGGGAGTCCTCCTGCTTTCTTGCTTATTGTATTTTATGTGAAAACTTTTCTAATATTACACTTGACAAACCCTTTTTCTTATAGTATAGTAAGTTTCGTGTTCAGCACAAATGCGATAGTGGCGTAGTTGGTAACGCGCGACCTTGCCAAGGTCGAGACCGCGGGTTCGAGCCCCGTCTATCGCTCTATTTTTTGGGATGCTGTAAGCCTTGATTTATGCGGGTTTACAGCATTTTTCTAATTCTTAAATTCTTGCTTTCTTAACCAGATTTTCGCTATTTTGGGTTAAGAAAATGTCTTTCATTTAATGCCTGTTTTGCAACCGCTAAATTTGTTCCTACATAATAGTTCTTTTCTGCAACCTTTGGTGTGTTTCCAAATATGGTTGATGCTAAAATAATGTTTCCGTTTGTCGCATTTATTACTTCCGTAAGAAGGTTTTTTAGGAAAAGAATACTTTGATAAAATTTTTAACCTTTCTGTCATTTCATGTGCCAATCGTACATCTTCGGGTAAAATTTTATCTTAACAACTAAGGTCTGCTCTGCTGCAATTCCTTTGTAATCACAGCTGTATTTGGAATAACTCATTCCATGACGGCAGGTATATTTTGCTTCATCCAGTGATTTGCCAACCGGCTGCCAGGAAACACTCCAGTAATCTCCGTCTTCTTCATCGCGGATATATACATAATGTCCCGGACGATCCATTGGAACTCCATTCGCCCGGAATCTTGTTACACGATGATACTCCGGTGTCTTGTAAAACATATAGCCCCCGCTGTATGATTTACGACCACACAGGTATCTTTTACGCCAAGGTAGTTTGTTCAGGATGCCGGCAAATCCACCCGGTCAATTACATATTCTCTTTTCTCATTGTCAAAATGTCCGTATTGCCTGTTATATCGGATGCCAAAAAGGGACAGCAATTAAAATCACTGTCCCTTCCATATTTCCATATTTTCGTATTTCCTTATGATACTGACTTATAATGCCTTAATTCTCTCTAATGCTGCAACTGAATTCTCATATGTTCCGAATGCTGTCAGTCTGAAGTATCCTTCTCCGCTTGGTCCGAATCCGGATCCCGGTGTTCCTACTACATTGGCATTTTCTAAGAGGTAATCAAAGAAATCCCAGGATGTCATCTGCTCCGGTGTCTTTAACCAGATATATGGTGCATTTACACCACCGAATACTTCGAAGCCTGCTTCTTTCAGACCGCTCTTAATTACGCTTGCATTTTTCATGTAATATGCAACCTGTTCTTTTAACTGTGCTTTTCCAGCTTCGGAATATACTGCTTCACCGGCACGCTGTACGATATAAGGTGCGCCGTTGAATTTGGTGCCGTGACGTCTTGCCCACATATCATGTAAAGATACGCCATTGCATTTCAAATCCTTTGGTACTACAGTATATCCAAGACGTACTCCGGTAAATCCTGCATTCTTTGAAAAGCTCTTAATCTCGATGGCACAGGTCTGTGCTCCTTCACATTCGTAAATCGTATGAGCCACATCTGCTTCTGAAATGTATGCTTCATAAGCACCATCATAGATAATCAGTGCGCCTTCTTTATTGGCATAATCTACCCATTCCTGTAACTGTGCTTTGGTGATGGTTGTTCCTGTCGGGTTATTTGGCAGGCACAGATAAATTACATCTGGTGTCTCCTTCGGGAATTCCGGCACGAAATTATTTTCTCTGGTACATGGCATATAAATTACATTGCTCCACATCTGGGTATCCGGGTTATATGTACCGGTTCTTCCAGCCATAACATTGGAATCCACATATACCGGGTATACCGGGTCACATACAGCAATTCTTACATCCGGTCCGAATAATTCCTGAATATTTCCAGAATCACTCTTTGCTCCATCGGATACGAAAATTTCATCTGCTTCGATTGCACATCCTCTTGCCTGATAATCATTTTTTACAATAGCATTACGCAGGAAATCATATCCCAAATCCGGTGCATATCCATGGAAGGTTGCAGGATCTGCCATCTCATCAACTGCCTTATGTAAAGCCTCAATAATTGCCGGAGCGATTGGCTGGGTAACATCCCCGATTCCAAGACGGATGATGTTCTTATCCGGATTTGCCTGGGTAAATGCATTTACCTTTTTGGCAATGGTACTGAATAAATAGCTTCCTGGTAATTTCTGGTAGTTTTCATTAATCTGATACATAATATCTCCTTTTCTTCTCTCTAAATAATCTACTATATTTAACCTATTTTTCATACTTATGCATGCATAAGGCTCAAAATCATCTGTGCCGTCTCGATGAGTCCGGTTCCATTATCCATACTCCGTTTCTGGATATACCGGTGTGCTTCTTCTTCACTCATGTTATTCCGTACCATCAGAAGTTCTTTGGCATCCTGTAACATGCGTTTTTCCTCTTCGCTCCGTACCTTCGGTTCCATACGCCGTTTCTTACGCATTCTGGTAATAGTATAAGACATGGTCTCTACCGTCTGTATCAGTTCGTGCACCTTAAGCGGCATGGAAAGGCACATAATATCAGCAACTTCGTGCTCATTGCAGATATCCGGCGAAGCAACGAGAAGCATCTGAAATGTAGCAGGAATATATTCATGCAGTTCAGTATACATCATGTCCACAAATCTTGGACTGCAGACCAATATACCTCCATCTAACGAATTCGCATACTGCAATGCCTGAGCCCCTGTTGTGACTGCTGCATCTACATGAAATCCACTGCGCACAAGTATATTTTTTATACTTTTGGCGTTTTCTATCTTAGGGAATGCAACAATAACATTAATCAAGTTCTTATCTCCTGTAGCATTTTCTTACATCAACTAAATCTTATACAGATACTCATCAATCTCCCACTGTGTCACCTGGGCTCTGTAGTCCGCCCACTCAGCCTTCTTGGCTTCTGCATATTTCTCTGTAATATGTGGTCCTAAAACCCCTTTGATATAATCATCGTGTTCGAACTCTTCGATTGCTTCCATTAAATCTCCCGGAAGTGATTCAATACCCTTTTCCACTTTCCTGGAAAGTCTCATTTCAAATACATTTTCTCTTACCTCTTCCGGCGGCATAATCTTATTTTCAATTCCATCTAAGCCTGCTGCAAGGCATACTGCCAATGCCAGATATGGATTGGCTGCCGGATCCGGACATCTTAATTCCACCCTGGTTCCTGCCCCTCTGGATGCCGGAATACGAATCAGCGGACTGCGGTTCGTTGCAGACCATGCAATGTAAATCGGTGCTTCATAGCCCGGAACCAGTCTCTTATAAGAATTTATCAGTGGGTTGGTGATAGCGGACATACCTTTCATATGTTTCATTATTCCGCCAATGAAATAATATGCTTCTTTGCTCAAACCAAGTTCACCGGATGGGTCATCAAATATATTTTTTCCATTCTGGGAAAGTGACATATTAATATGCATGCCGGAACCGTTGATTCCATATTTTGGCTTTGGCATAAAGCTTGCAAATAAGCCATGACGCTTTGCAATGGTCTTAACTGCCAGTTTAAAAGTCATAATCTTATCGGCTGTTGCCAATGCTTCATCATAACGGAAATCAATTTCATGCTGTGCTGGTGCTACTTCATGATGGGATGCCTCGATTTCAAATCCCATATCCTCTAAGGTCAGCACCATATCACGTCTTGCATTTTCACCTAAGTCTACCGGTCCTAAGTCAAAGTATCCTGCTTTCTCATGGGAAATGGTTGTAGGCTGGCCATTGTCATCGGTATGGAATAAGAAGAATTCGCACTCTGGTCCTACATCAAAGGTATAGCCCATCTTTGCTGCACGCGTAATCTCTTTCCGCAATATGTATCTTGGGTCTCCTTCGAAAGGTGTTCCGTCTGCACAATAAACGTCACAGATAATTCTTGCAACTTTTCCCTGCTGTGGTCTCCATGGGAAAATAGTAAATGTGTCTAAATCCGGGTAGAGATACATATCGGACTCCTCAATCCGGACAAAGCCTTCTATGGATGAACCGTCAAACATACACTGATTATTCAGTGCCTTCTCTAACTGACTTCGTGTGATTGCCACATTTTTTAAGGTTCCAAACATATCCGTAAACTGAAGCCGGATAAATTCCACATCTTCTTCATCTGCCATACGGATAATATCCTGTTTTGTATACTTCATACTGCCGCTCTCCTTTTCCTTATACTTGATTTATATACTGCAGAACCTCTTTATATGCCATTCTGCCGCCAAACAGGTCTAATGCACTGCCTATCGTCACATTAAGCCTGCCTTTTCCATGTTCTTTTAACTGCTTTAAATCTTCAAAACTGCCGACTCCTCCAGCATATGTAATTGGAATTCTGCCCCAGTCTCCCAACATTTCTGCCAGTGGGACTTCAATGCCGGATGCTTTTCCCTCTACATCTACTGCATGTACTAAAAATTCATCCGCATATTCCTTTAATTTATCTAATAACTCCGGCGTGATTTTCTCTTCGGTAAATTTCTGCCAGCGGTCTGTCACTATATAGTAGTCGCCATCTTTTTTCCGGCAGCTCAAATCCAGAACCAGGTGCTCTTTTCCTACTGCTGCAAGAATTTTCTCCAGATTATTATAATTTACTTTTCCATCCTTAAATACATAGGATGTCACAATTACATGACTGGCTCCTGCCTCAATAAATTCTTTCGCATTCTCTGCATGAATGCCGCCGCCAACCTGCATACCGCCCGGATAGGTGCGAAGTGCAAGCAGTGCCTGACGTTTCGTTTCTTTATAATAAGAACTGTCTGCCGGATTCAGCAGAATGATATGTCCGCCACGAATCTTATCTTTTTTATAAAATTCTGCAAAATAAGCGGCATCCTGCTCCGCCACAAAATTCTCTTTTGCCTGATTTCCTTCATCCTTAAGACTTCCGCCCACAATCTGCTTGACCTTGCCATTATGGATGTCTATGCACGGTCGAAATTCCATCCTTTTTCCCCCTCTGTTTGAAAAAAGGACAACGTTCACCCTTGGTTGACCCCGTTGTCCGTCTAAAAGAATAACATATTTTTATATAAAATGGAATAGTTGTTTTAACAATTGACAGTATATTATTTTTTTGCTAGAATTGAGAAATTAAAGGCTTTATTATATTACACACTTTTTAATAAGAAAGAGAGGAAACGAGAAAATGGGTAAAATTATCGGCGAAGGAATTACATTTGATGATGTTTTGCTGGTTCCTGCATATTCGGAAGTTACTCCTAATATGATTGATCTTACCACATACCTGACTAAGAAAATCAAATTAAACATTCCAATGATGAGTGCTGGAATGGACACAGTAACTGAACATCGCATGGCAATAGCTATGGCAAGACAGGGTGGTATCGGAATCATCCACAAAAACATGTCTATCGAGGCTCAGGCGGAGGAAGTGGACAAGGTAAAACGTTCCGAAAATGGAGTTATCACAGACCCATTTTTCTTATCCCCAGATCATACATTAGCTGACGCAGAAGATTTAATGCACAACTTCCGCATCTCCGGAGTTCCTATTACAGAAAACGGAAAATTAGTCGGCATCATCACCAATCGCGATTTAAAATTCGAAACAGATTATACAAAGAAAATTAAAGAAAGCATGACTTCCGAAGGTCTTATTACTGCTCCGGAAGGAATCACATTAGACGAAGCGAAAAAAATTCTCGCTAAGGCAAGAAAAGAAAAGCTTCCAATTGTAGATAAAGATTTTCACTTAAAAGGCCTTATCACAATCAAAGATATTGAAAAACAGATTAAATATCCATTATCCGCAAAGGATGACCAGGGCAGACTGCTTTGTGGTGCTGCTGTTGGTATTACTGCTAACATGATGGACCGTATCGATGCACTGGTAAAATCCCATGTCGATGTAATCGTTGTAGATTCCGCACATGGACATTCCTTAAATATCTTAAATGCAGTTAAGAAAATCAAAGCTGCTTATCCTGATCTTCAGGTTATCGCAGGTAACGTAGCAACCGGTGAAGCAACCAGGTCTTTAATTGAAGCTGGTGCTGATGCTGTTAAGGTTGGTATCGGACCTGGTTCTATCTGTACTACCCGTGTGGTTGCAGGTATCGGTGTTCCTCAGATTACTGCTGTCATGGATGCCTTTGCAGTTGCAAAAGAATATGGTATTCCAATCATCGCCGATGGTGGTATCAAGTACTCCGGAGACATGACCAAGGCTTTAGCTGCCGGTGGTAATGTATGTATGATGGGAAGTATGTTCGCAGGATGTGACGAAGCTCCTGGAACCTTCGAATTATATCAGGGAAGAAAATACAAAGTTTACCGTGGTATGGGTTCTCTTGCAGCTATGGAAAATGGAAGCAAAGACCGTTACTTCCAGGAAGGTGCTAAGAAACTTGTTCCGGAAGGTGTTGAAGGACGTGTGGCTTACAAGGGAAGTCTTGAAGATACCGTATTCCAGTTAATCGGTGGTATCCGTTCCGGTATGGGTTACTGCGGATGTCCTACTATTCCAGAATTACAGGAAAGAGGCCGTTTCGTTAAGATTACTGCTGCTTCCTTAAAGGAAAGTCATCCACATGACATTCATATCACAAAAGAAGCACCAAACTACAGTATTGATGACAAATAAGTTTTTCACCAAGAGAAACAATTTTATATGAGTCATCGTGGTACTCATATTATACAAAACAGGATTGAAAACTTTTCATTGAGTTTTCAATCCTGTTTTTTTCATTTAAAAATCTTTATTCAAAACTATCTTGCTGTTTTTGCATTATTACCATTTCCATTGGTTCCGGTTGTTGCATCATCCACAGCATCTTTAATTCCGGTTCCGGCATCATCTACTGCATCATCCACACCATCTACAATATCTTCTGCACCATCTACTACTCCGTCTGTCACATCATTTACCACACCGTCGCCGTTATCTCCATTGTTTGTGGTATTGTCACGATTATTCTTGTCATTTGTGTTATTCTTATTGTCTGTGTCATTCTTATTGGTAGTATTGTTACTTCCTGCTCCGTTTTCCGTGGTATTTTCCTCATTTCCATTCCTATTACCACAGGCTGCCATGCTGCCAAAGAGGCACACTACCATCATGGTCAACACCAGTTTTCTTAATTTCTTCATGTTCAATATCTCCTTTTTATTGATTTCAAGTTTATTGTTTCCAACCTATCCTTTTCTATGCATCTTCTGTGTGGATTTTCTACTTTCTCATCTTTGGTTCAAATATCAGGGATGCCAGATAGGCAAATACCAATGCAGCAGAGATTCCTACCGCCGTTGCCGTAAATCCACCCATGAAGATTCCGATAAATCCATTGGCATCAACTGCTTCCTTAATTCCCTTAAACAGCGTATTGCCAAAGCCTAACAATGGCACCGATGCTCCCGCCCCTGCAAATTCCACGAAAGGCGGATATACACCGATTGCTCCCAAAACAGCTCCGGAACATACCAATAGCACCATAATCCGTCCCGGCTGCATTTTCGTCTTTTCCATTAAAATCTGGCAGAGGGCACATATCAGGCCTCCTACCCAGAATGCATTCACATAATCCATGTGTTCTTTTCCTTTCTTCCATCATTCTTATCAAAACTATTATTACTTTTTATTATCTACCAGGCTTTTGTTACGGCACATACTCAAGCATTACTCCATGGGCAATTCCCGGTACATTTTTCCCTTCGTTATAACTTACTGTGGAAAGCAATGCTCCGGTTGGCACAAATAACACCTTTTTCCATTCCCCTGAAATAATCTTCGGAAGATAATAGGCAGATAAAACAGAAGCACTGCAGCCACAGCCACTTCCGCCAGCATCCGTATCCTGTTCTTTTGCATCAAAAATTTCGATTCCACAGTCTGAATGATTGTTCTCGATGTCATAGCCCTTTTTCTTTAGCAAATCAAATAGGATTTCCTGTCCGACAGTTCCTAAATCCCCAGTTATAATGCGGTCATATTCTTCCGGCTGACTTCCAAAATCCGCAAAATGTGCAGCTATGGTGTCTGCCGCTGCCGGTGCCATCGCTGCTCCCATATTTAAGGAATCATGAATTCCATAGTCCACAATTTTTCCGGTGGTGATTCCACTGATTTTTACATGAGTCCGTTGGGTGGACAATACATAGGCACCACTTCCAGTAACCGTCCAGGTAGCCGACATGGGACGCTGATTCCCATATTCCAGCGGAAATCGGAACTGTTTCTCCGCGCTGGCAAAATGACTGGACGTAATCGTCAGGACATTTTCCGCAAATCCTGCCGCCACACACATCGCTCCAAGTGACATGGATTCCCCTGCCGTGGAGCAGGCGCCATACACTCCAAACAATGGAATTTCAAAATCAAGAAGTCCAAAGGATGTTGCTATGGTCTGCCCCAATAGGTCTCCTGCAAAAATATAACGGATTTCTTCCGGCGCAAGCCCTGCTTTTCCCAATGCCAGGGTTGCTGCTTCCTTCTGCAAGGTACTTTCTGCTTCCTCCCATGACTCACATCCAAATTTGTCATCATTTCCAATCACATCAAAATACTCTCCCAGCGGTCCTTCACCTTCTTTCTTTCCGACCACCGATGCCGAATTTAAAATAAAAGGAGTCTTCGCAAAGCGAAGACTCTGTTTTCCCTTTACCTCAGACATGTCATCACTCCTTTTTGTGATTAGCATGTCCAGGTTCTGACATTTTATGTATTTTTCAGAAATTTTTCATGTTTCTTTTCTTTACTTCTATCTACGGTTATGCTGTAATAAATCCATGGCAGCAATTAATTTCAACATTTTTCAATATTTCCATTGAACTTTTTGAGAAAGGAGAAACTGACATCTATAATAAACTATTATCTCATTATAAGAATCTTACGGAGCAAATCTCTGCCATTCAGGATGAACTTTCCACTCTGCCACCCGGCACTCTTTATTGTACCCACAATGGCAACTATACCAAGTGGTATCATCAACTTCTATCCCAACAGTTTTATATTCCCAAGAAAGAGAAAAATTTTGCTCAAGTCATGGCCCGGAAAAAATATTTAGAACTAAAACTGCAGTCCCTCTCTTTTGAGCGACAGACAATCCGCACCTGTATTGACACCCTTGCCTCACATCCTTCTAAAATTGAAACTCTTTTTCAAGAATCTTCTCCCTATTGTGAATTATTTCACACTGTCCTCCAACCCATTTCCACAGAATTAAATCAATGGATGAATGCTGATTTTGAATACAATATCAAATACCCGGAACAACGGATTCACAAATCTGCTTCCGGTCTGATGGTCCGTTCCAAATCAGAAGCACTGATTGCAACACTGCTCTCACATAACCGTATTCCTTTTCGTTATGAATGTGCACTGTGTTTAGGCGAAACTACCCTGCACCCTGATTTCACGCTTCGTCATCCTAAAACAGGAGCATTTTATTACTGGGAGCATTTTGGTCTGATGGATTTTCCTTCTTATCGAAAGAATGTCTTTTCCAAGCTTCAGCTTTACACCGCACATAACATTATCCCATCCATTCAATTAATTACTACTTATGAAACAAGTGAGCATCCCTTTGATTCTGCTTATGCCGAGCAATTAATTCATTACTATTTTGGGGATTAGCGGGAAGCTGACTTTGTGAATTTGTTTTTCTTCTCCTTTTGGGCAAAACCCTCTTGTTTCTCAACGATTTTGCCCAATTTACCGCGGGACACGGCTCCTCTTCCTTGATAAAGTCTTGCTTTTCTACTTCTTTTGGGCAAAACACTCTTATTTCACAATGATTTTGCCCAATCTACCACCGAACACGGCTCCTCTTCCTTGGTGAAGTCTCTCTTTTCTACTTCTTTTGGGCAAAATTCTCTTGTTCCTCAACGATTTTGCCCAATTTACCGCGGGACACGACTCCTCTTCCTTGATAAAGTCTTGCTTTTCTACTTCTTTTGGGCAAAATTCTCTTGTTTTTGAACGATTTTGCCCAATTTACTTCGCTATCAGCTGATATATCCAGTATATGACCCCAAGTAGCCAGCTTGTAAAGATTCCATAAAGGATTACCGGACCCGCAATGGTAAAAATTTTGCAGCCAATACCAAAGACCTGACCTTCCTTTTTGAATTCGATGGCAGGAGCCGCCACTGAATTGGCAAATCCGGTAATTGGAACGAGGGCTCCTGCCCCGCCAAATTTTGCAATTGATGGATAAATATTAAGACCGGTAAGAATTACGCTCATGAGGACAAGGATCATACTGCACCAGCCGCCGGAAGTATCTTTATCCAGTCCTGCGTTCTGTGCAATATTTAAAATCACCTGGCCAATACAACAAATAATTCCGCCGGTCACAAATGCTTTTAACATTTTCAGGGCAAGATTATGCGTTGGTGTTACCTGCTTTACATATTCGTTATATGCCTGGTTTCTTTCCACAACATCCTGCTCCTGTACTGTTTTATTCAGATTTTCATTTTTTTGCCGCATATCTTTTTCTGATTCACTTTTTGCCATGCTAAAACCTTCCTAAATAATATAATATTTTTCTCTTAGTATGGCAAAACTTGTTTCTTTTATACATACACCGGCAGCTTCTTACGGATGCCCGGCAGTTCCTTATGAATGTCAGTCAACCAATATACGATTTAAGATTTCATCTTCTCTCACCAGGCGTTTTGCTTCTTCCCGGTATTTTTCTTCGTGAAGGTAAGTGTGACGGAATGGCTTAATAGACGGTGCCAAATCAATTGCCGCAAGGAAATCGCTCTTTTTCATCTGAAGTGTTGCTGCAAAATCAAAAAATCCGGTCTCTTCCAATACGGTCTGTACCCGCACATATCTGTGATTGTGCACCTTGCTCATGATATAGGTTGCAATACCGACCTGAATACCGTGTAACTGTGGCACTTCCAATAATTTGTCCAGTGCATGCGAAATCAGGTGCTCGCTTCCACTGGTCGGTGCGCTGCTTCCGGCAATTTCATTGGCAATTCCGCTCATGGCTAGAGAATCCACCAGTTCTTTTAAAAACAATTCATCCTTTATGCTCTGATATGGAGTCCGGACAAAACTGTTCACCGCTTTCTTCGCTATCATAACTGCAAAATCATTTACCGTGGAGTAACCACATTTTTCCTCATAAATCCAGTCATATAATGCTGTGATTTTTGAAATCATATCTCCGATACCGGAATAAATAAATTTCTCTGGTGCCGTGCGGATAATCTGCGTATCCACCACAATGCCATAAGCCAGTTTTGCCGGAACCGAAGTTCTCTTACCGTGCACCAAAAGGGATGCACTGGCACTGGAAAATCCATCACTGGAACTGGAGGTCGGAACGCTGATAAACGGAATGTTTCTTAAAAATGCGGCATATTTTCCAGCATCGATTACTTTTCCGCCACCAATTGAAATAACTGCCTGCGTTTTATTCGGCATGGAAAATGCAAGCGTTATAATATCATCGATATCAACGGTATCCAGTTCGCTATACTCCAACACTGTAATTTCTTCTTTTTTCAGTGATTCCATTACAGTCTCACCAAACATATCAATCAAACCATTTCCAAGAAAAATGACTACCTGCTTTAAGCCTTCTCCCTTTAAATAACTTCCCAGTTGATTTAACGTGCCATTTCCGACTTTCAGAATTGCCGGAACTGAAATTGCTTTTCCTGTCTGCATATTTATTTCTCCTCTTTTCTATCTCAACTTCTTAGCTTTCTCAAACTTTTGAAATACTCTGACTCTTATTATATGTATTCTATGCCATAATATCAAGCTCGCCCTGCAGAACCTGTCACTGGCAGCTTCTTACGGATTCTTTACGAAACAAAGAATGTGCCTTGGCACATTCCCGCGCCTGCGGCGGTCGCTTGCGACATCTACCTTATACGCCGCAGTGCGCATCCTCGCGGAGCGTTTTTTTACTTTACAGGAAAGCAATTTCCTGTAAAGTAAAAAACGGCAGCCAGAAACCTGACTGCCGAATTATATTCCTTACTGTACCTTGAAGATACTTACTGATGTATCCAGATCCTCTGCATCCATCTGAAGCCGTTTTACCGCATCATTTAATACTTCTACTGCCTGTAACTGTTTCTCTGTACTACGGGCAAGTTCTTCAGATGCAGATTCTGTCTGGTTAGAGGTCGTTGAAATACTTTCGATGGCATTCATGGTATCTTCTTTTGCCTGTTCGATGCCACCCACACTCTGGGTAATCTTCTCAACATCCTCTGCCAGCTTGCTTACCTGCTGACTGATATTCTTAAATACATCAACGGTATTATTCAATGCTTCTGTCTGGAATGCAACGCTCTCGCCTGCAAGTCCAGCTGTCTCGATGGTAGCTGCCAGACGTTCCTGAATATGATTGATAATCTCACCAATCTGATTACCCGCATTTCCGGACTGTTCTGCCAGTTTACGGATTTCTTCAGAAACTACTGCAAATCCTCTTCCTGCTTCACCGGCTCTCGCCGCCTCAATTGATGCATTTAAGGACAAAAGATTAGTCTGTTCTGCAATCTCATTGATTGTTCCGATGATGCTGTTAATTGCAATAGATTCTTTGTTCAGTTCTCTGATTTCCCGGATGATGGTCTCTGTTACTTCCGTTGTACCCTGAACTTTTTCACCAAGGTTTGCTACGATAACCATACCATTTTCAATTGCTCCCTGGGCTTCCTGGGCAATTTCGCTGATTTCATCAGTATTCTCATGTACAACATTGATTCTTTCTGCCAGACCATTCATCTGCTCCAGGCAGCTTTCCGTATCCTGTGCCTGCTGGGAAATACCACTGTTGATATAATCCACTGCTTCCGTGATATCCTTTGTTACTTCCAATAAAACTTCGGAGTTGGTTCCTACCTGGACTGCCGAATCAGAAACATGACCACTGACATTGGTCATCTTGAGAATCAGATCCTTCATACTGCCAATCATATTGGTAATGCTGGATGACAACACATTAAACTCATCCTTACGCTTCATGCTGATCTGTCCGGTCAAATCTCCATCGGAGGTCTTCTTTAAGACACGGTTAACCTTACGGATTGCTTTGGAAATTCCGCTTGCAAGAACGGAACCTACCACGATTGCAATAACTGCACATATTGCTACGGCAATTAACGTATATCTGAGAATCGCCTGTGCACCTGCCATAATCTCTTTCTGCGGAACCATGGCACATACCAGCATATTCGTACCTTCAATCCTGCTGTATGTAAACAGATAATCTGCGCCCTCATAAGACACTTCTTTAGAACCCTGCAGATTTTCTCCTGTTAATGCTTCCTGATAAAAGTCCGTATCTGTAAATTTTATATCACTATCTCCACTTAACACCTGGCTTCCATCCTCTAATACAAAGCCCTTGATGCTGTTATCACTAATCTGTGCATTGTCTAATATATCCTGGATAAAGCTTGTCTTAACATCAATGATGATATATCCAACAGATTTATTGCTATTATTCTTAAGAACGGTAACAAGAGATAATGCATACTCATCACTGTCATATCCGGTGACTTCATCAATGGCTGGGTGGCTGCTGATCCACATACTTCCCATGCCAATCTCAGACTCTACATTCTTTCCTTCTTCCGACTCAACAAACGCATTATATACATCTCCACGGATTGCACCCTTTTCACTGCATGCTGTTCCACTCTTCGCACAAACTATAATGTGATCGATGAATTTGTCTGCAGTAGATTCATTGCTCAATGCAACCTTTGCATCCATCAGCATAGACTCTGACTTTACTTCTGAACCTGTATAATAACTTGTAATTGCAGAATTAATAGAAAGACGTGTTGCCATCAGTTCAATATTCTCAAAACCAAGTCCGAGATACTCTTCCAATGTACCAACACTGGTATTTGCAGAAGCCTCGTATGTACTATTCAAGGTAGTACTGCACTTTGAATAAATCATAAAACCGATGATAACAAACAGGATAACCGGAATCATAAATGCCCCGATTAATTTTACCTGAATGCCACGAAGCCCCATTCCCTTATCCTTCGCAGCCTTTCTACTGTTGCCTGTTTTCTTCGGCTGTGGCTTTCTTTCCGTCTGTTTTGCCGGTCTTTCCTTCTTAATCCGTTCTTTCTTCGGTTTTCTTACCTTTTCTTTCTTTAACTTATCCTTTTTTGGTTTTACTTTCTTAAGTTTCTCTTTCTTTACTTCCAACTGCTTTCTTATCTTCATCCGTATTACCCCGTTTTTCCATTTGTAAGCATATCTTTCTCCCCGCTGTTTCTGTCCGCTCTTTACGTCTTCATTTGCATGGAAACGTTACCATATGATTTGCTTTATTCTAGCATATTTTCGTTTGTTTTTCAACACCGGCTTATTACGAATTCTCGAAATTTACATTACGGCAGACTGTCTTGCGCCGTTTCTTTTTTTCCTCATACAGATATTCATCAGCATGCTTAAACATCTCAATAAAATCAATCTTCTTTTCACAGACAAATTCTACTACTCCAACTGAAATTCCAACATAATACGGTTTCATGGAATGTTCATTGTACTGTTCACATTTCTGGTGAATATTGTAAATGAGCTGTTCCTTCTCTTCCATCTCGCTATATCTTACAATGCCTGCAAATTCGTCCCCTCCGAATCTTCCCACATCTCCATACTGTCCAAAGACTTCTTTTACAATTCCTGCTGCTGTCCGAATTGCGCAGTCTCCTTCTGCATGGCCAAAATTATCATTGATTTCCTTTAAATGGTCAAGGTCAGCTATCATAAGACAGGCTTTTTTCCCTAAATTATCCTGATTAAACCGGACCAGACTCTCCATCAGTCCTCTACGGTTATAGATTCCGGTCAGTTCATCATAAATTGCAATAAAATTTAATACTTCATTCTTTTCCCGCAGCCGGTCACGATATTTTTTCTGTTTAATATTTGCTTCCAGAAAACGGAGAGATGTTCCAAGCTGCAATGCCAGTATATAATAAAAAGAAATCTCTTCCGGTTCAATCTCAAGCATCAATAGTCCGTACTGCCGCTTTCCATCAATTAATAGAAAGCTGATATAAGAAAAATGATCTTCACCGGAGCTGCAACAATCCGGTACACCAAAGCTTCCATCTATATATGGACGTTCCTTTTTCTCAAATACCTGAATATTTTCCCTGTATTGGTGCATAGTTAAATACATCCTTTGGGGCATCTTCCATTTCTGTCCCTTTTCGTAGGTAACCGGCTGCTCCAACAGATAAAGCAGGGAACTGCGTATACCCAGATGATAAAATACTTCTCCACTTTTCCGGTAGAAAGATTTCTCATTCTCTGCTTCCTGCATCAGGTCCCGGATCAGAAATGGGCCAAGCCACGATTTATGCTGAAAAAGCCTTAATTCATCAATAATATGAAGCAGCTCTGTTTTCTCATCTGCCTTTTCTTTCGCTCTTCGTGTTACTTTGCAGCCACAGGATTCCCGGATTATAAGTTCTGCATCCAACCGGACAGATTCCACCGGTCTGCCTGCACAGATATCTACTGCCTTTTCTACCGCTATCTGCCCCATTTTATAAGCATCCTGGGAGACAGTCGTCAATGGTGGATTACTATAACGCGCCCTCTCCACATCATCAAAACCGGTAATCAAAATGTCTTTTCCTATCCGGAGTCCATGGGCTTTGCATACACGATAACACGCCACTGTCATTTCATCATTAGCTGATATAATTGCTTCGGCATCCGGATTGTCCCTTAGCAGCTGTTCTACAAGATTATCCACGAATTCCGAATAATCTCCCACCGCCATCATTTCCGGCGTCACGGGCAGATGATGTTCTGCCATAACATTTAAAAATGCTGCTTTCCGCTCTATGGCATCCTGATTGTCTTCCGGTCCCCCAAGATAAACCAGATGCTTTAAATGATGTTCTATAATAAGATGCTCCACACATTTTTGCATACCACCATAGTTATCCACCATGACATAGATACCCCGTGGATCATCCGTTGCATCTTCTAACAGTACATATGGTATTCCCGCAAATTTATCCAAAAATGCCTGTTTATCTTCATTTTCCTGAAAAATGCAAAGAGAGCCATATGCAATAATCAATACATCTACTTTTGCTAATTTTGCATAATCATAGACGGTATTATACTGATAATCAAAATCCTCCAGTGCAAATTTCTGGTTGAAACGCACACTCTGCGTTCCCAGAAAATAAATCATATTAACATCCATCCCGCTTGCTGCTGCCCGAATCCCCCTCATCAGGTCCTTCGGATGTGCTGTATGCACATTTCCAATCAATACCCCAATTGTAAATTTCTTCCCCATAACATCGCTTCCTATTCCTGCCACAAACGCTGTTCTGTCTGTCCCTCCTGAAATAATTCACGCATTTGTTCATCTAGTTTATCATCCGGTTCGTAATCTTTTAACATCCGAATCAGATGCTGCTCCCGCACATCATCTGTCAAATAGTCTGCCAGCATCCGGTTGACCTCTTCAATTAACTGCTGTGGTTGTAAAATCTCTGTTGCCATATTTCCGGTCAGTTTGTATGCAAGACCTGCCGCATAATAGAATTCATAGTTTCCCATCATGATAGATGCCTGCAGATTACATTTGATTACAACACTCTGACGTGCAATTGACTGTATCATTTTTTCACTTCTTCCTTACGGATTTTTATATTTTCATTTTATAACATTCCACGAAAAACATCAACCCTAGCCGCATATTGTCCTACAGACTTCTCCTGTAGATTCCCCTATCGTTTAAGGAATTGCCTGCCCTGTGATTCAGGAATCCGACAGCTGTCTTATGAAATAGAAAAGTGCCCCAGCCATTTTTCCAAATGCCATAAATAAAAGAATCACCCACAATCCGGTCTTTACCTTAAGCCGCCGGAATATAACCGGAAAAGTCTTTAATATTTCAGCCAGTGCAACTGCTACACAGCCCACAAAGAAACCGGCACAGATACCGTATACTCCTAAGAAAATATGTCCCAATGGAATTCTCATTGTAAGAAAGACCGACAAAAGATTGCCTCCGATTCCACCCAGCACGATCATATTTTCATATAGATAAATCCTTCCTGCCGTCTTGGATTTACCAATCATCCGCGGGATGATATTAAGCATGATCAGGAATGCAAAGGTTCCTCCAGCCACCGCAGCGCCGGCGGTCAGTCCTGCCAGTCCTAGGAAAACATGTCTAATCCACATCAATCGTCTTGCCTCCCCGTCCGCAGTTGGCAATGTAAGTATCATCTACATCTTTTTCGTACTTACGCATCTCCACCTGGATTGGTGTCGGATCATTGGTTATTTTACTGTTGCCAAAGTGATTAAAGAAAATGATAACACCAATCGGCAGACCAATACTGTAGCAGATTTCCAGTTCTGTAATCCCCGATGACTCCTTCCCCATCACCTGATAATAGAGTTTCTGGAAAAGCTCTGTCACTGAAATATCATTATTAAATGCCATAATCGTAAATGCTGCCCCGAAGAAAATCAGGATACATAAAATGCTGGTTTTGATAACCTCTGATGCTTTGCCCGGTTGTAGTTTGGGCTCATATTCTATGACGAAATCCGCTTCTCCTTCATTGGTAATATTTACATTCGGATACTGTGCCTGTATCATTTCAATTATTTTTAATGAAGTCATCACCTGGACATATTCTGTTTTCTTTGCTTTCTGTGGAAAGGAATAGATTTTCATCTGCTTCAACTGACGTATCATTGCTTCATCCGTTCCTGTCATCCTGGCAACATCCGACAATCTGACATTGCGGTCTCTGACCACGGAATTCTTTTCGATTTTAATATAAAGACTTGTCTGCTGACTGCTCATGAAAATGGCATCCTTTCTATAAATCTGGTTACAAATGTTCCTTCTCCTTTTGCACTTTTATCACCATTCTCATTCGCATAATAAAGAATGCCTCCTATCACTGCAAGAATCACCAGTGAAAGGAGGCAGATACGATACGTTTTATATTTCATGCCATTCCTCCTTGCTTACTGCATTTTCCGGAATAGTATGTGTTACGATTCGTTTTTTATTCTTTTATTTTGTTTTTAAAGCATCTATCTGAACTTCCTTTCCGTGTCCAAAAGCACCCTCCATTTGGCATACTTTTGCTGCAAACTTTGCAGCCTCTTTTATACTCTCTTTGATTGAAACATTATCATCTATACCTTTTTTCTTACGGTCAAGATAACCTACCATAAAAGTTGTAATAAGTGAGTCTCCTGCACCCATAGTATCTATTGCTTTTTCAATCGGATATGCCGGTTGCTCAAAAAACTCATTATTTGCATAAAGCATACAACCTTTTGCGCCTCTGGATGCACACACAATTTTCGGTCCATAAGAGGCTACTTTCTTAAGGTGTTTTTTTACTTCATCATCCGTTCCATCAAAGGAGCAAAATGCATATGTTACTAATGGTGCTATTTTTTCATAATATTCCGGTTCAGAATCATCCGAGAAATCAAAAGATAATGGAAGTTCGGCTGCTTTAATCTTTGGAAGCTGTGACTCCATATAACAGTAATTTCCACTGTGTACCAGATCAAATTCTGCAAGATATTCCAAGTCAAATTCATCCAGATCATAAATATGTCTGCTCCGGACTCCACCTTCATTATAATCTAAGAATACACGGTCACCATCTTCTAAGGTACATCTGGAATAACCATTTTCTCCCTCAATTTTCTTACACTTTACCAGTTCAATCTGTTCTTCCCTCAACGCAGAAATAACATGATCTGCATTTTTATCAGTACCAAAATAGCCCATATAGGCACACCTTTTTGCACCAAACATTTTGGCATACACAGCAAGATTTACACAATTTCCACCTGGATACTGTACATTCTCGTGAGTATAAATATCTACCACGTTATCCCCAAAGCCTACCACACTTACGTCATATTTCATACTGTTTCTCCTTTCGTCTAGTACTCTACAACTCCCATATACCGGCGCATATCCAATGGGTGTCCGCTCTTATTCTGAATTGCAGTACGGTATAACACGCTCATTTCATAGAACAATGGAGCATTAAAATAATCTACGCAGGAATCATCTATTGCATCCATTCCACAATCTGCTGCATCAATAATCTCATATTTTTCCGCATATTTATTTAAAAATACTTCTGCTCTTTCATCAATCATTCTTGTTTTTCCTACCGATTTTAAGAGGATATAAATATGGTCTTTATCTGTTACCTCAAATGGTCCATGGAAATATTCTGCGGAATCAAGATAACAGCAGTCCATCCACTGCATCTCCTGAAGAGAACAGATTGCAAATCCGTATGCCTGTGCATATGCAGAACCGGATGCCATAATATATAAAAATGGTGCATTATAATAATGTTCTGCAAAATTCCATGCCTTATTCTGAAACTTCTTTGTTGCATTACGGATAATTGCATCGCATTTAGTGATTCCATCCTTCATTTCTTCATAAAGTTTATACTCCGGCTCCTGTCTGTGAATCAACTCATTTATAATACTGTAATTTAATCCTAATGGTCTATCCTTCTGTAATGTTTCCGGCTCCCAATCATAGACAATTGCATGGAATTTTTCACTGTCGCAGGCACTGCCCGGTGTATGTGTATATGTAATTACAAATGCACCTTCCTTTACACCAAGTTCTGCTGCTTCTACCGTTTCTTTTGTATTTCCACCATGTGAACAGATAATGACAACAGAGTGTTTTCCAAGTTTCTTTGGAGGGGTTAAAACAAATTCTTTACTGGTAATCCACTCTGCTGTCATGGTGGATGATTCTCGGTTAATAAAGTAACATGAAGAATAAAGGTCAACCAGAGAGCCTCCACAGGCCACAAAATATACTTCACTGATTGTTCCATTTTCCTTTTCAATTATATCAACAAATTTTTCTACGTTAAATTCTGATGCATGCATTTTTAAATACCTTCTTTCTTAGTTATTTTTCTTAATCAGTTTTCTCATTAAAATTGTTATAGCCATACCAAGTACAGCAGTTCCCATCAGGAAGCCAAAAATCATTGGATAAGCATTATTTCCAAATTTATCCATCCACTTTCCAAAAATTATATAGTAAAAAGAATCTGGCAAATATCCGATAATAGATGCAATTCCAATTACAGTTCCTGCATATATCGGTTTAAATTTACATTCCTGTAATCCCGACCAGATTACTCCGTAAAGCATCATACCAATTGCACTTGGTAACAAAGAAACAATTGTTGCCAGTACCGGACTGATGTTGGATGGCATTATCAATACTCCACCATAAATCACAATTGTAATTCCAAATGCAGTAATATACCATTTTGTAGAAGATTTAAAAATCTTATCTACGATAATTCCACCAATCGGACATAAAAGGTTCATAAGATTACTTCTCACAATACTGATAAAAGATGAATGTACCAACGGTATACCAAGTACATCCGTCAGATATGGTGAAAAATAGGATACACTTGTATACAGACCATATGCACATAATACCATCAGTGAAAAGAGCCAGGTCATCGGATTCTTTAACGCTTCACCGACATATTTAATTTTAAATTCTTCATCAGAAGATTTTGTCTGTGTAATACTTTTTTCTTTAAAAAATATCATTGTCAGAATTAAAGCAACTGCTGTAAATGCTACCATTGCCCATACTGCAATACTAAAGGAAGTAGATGGGTCATCTGATAAACGGCTTACCTGTAAACATACTGCATTTAAAATTGCAGAAATAATACCTGATGCAGCATAATAAATTCCATAACACATTCCCTGCTCTTCTGCTGTGCCAACCTGACCTACTGCTTTGGTTATTGCTGCCCAGAATACAAAAATTGTAGACACACCAAGTCCAGCCCATAATACGCAGGCTACTGCAAAATTCATGGTAAGTGCATAAATAATTCCGATAACTACAGAACCCAGAATAGAGCCTACTAGACATTTTTTCACAGACCACTTATCAGCTAATATTCCACCGGGAATCAATGTAATCGTATTTGCTGCCGCATAAATTGTCATTAAAATTCCTGACTGGGTATTTGTAATTCCCATAGCTGCAATCTGCTGATCATAAAACACATATCTGATATAAGGGAAACAATACATAACTGCATTTACAAGTCCCAGAATAAAAAGTACCCATAACGTTTTTGCACTCAAATGTGCTTTTGTTTTGTCACTCATCGCAAAACCTCCTTTACCTATTCTCCATTTCTTTATAAACATCCTGTCCAGCACATATGGTTCTTAAAACATGTGCCTTTCGAATTTCTTCAATATCTGTTTTGAAAAGATTCCTGTCAAAAACTACTATATCAGCCTGCTTACCGCTTTCCAGCGTTCCTAATATATGTTCCTGTTCCATGGCATACTGGCTTCCAATTGTCCAGGTTTTTAACATTTCCGGTATTGTCAGACCATTTTCCGGCTGAACCGGTTCTTTTCCATCTGCGGCATAGGTTCCGCATCCATAATAAATTGCCTCAGGTATATCCGGTATTAACATCGGAAGATCCGTTGCACCACTTAAAATCACACCATGATCTGCCATTGAACGATAATTCATATAACGGCTCCGCCTGCTACCAAGTTTTTCATCATAGTCTTGTTTCCAATTTTCACAGGAATCCAACTTATAAACCTGTGTATAAATCTCACCAAAGACTCCAAGCTGTGCCATTTTTTCTTCGTCCACTGCACCCGTCAATTCCAAATCAGTAATTCCATGTCGATTCTTTAATCTTCCATTTTCCTTTTCACATTTATCATAAATCTGAAGAATTTTATGGAAGGAACCATCCCCTTCAGAATGCAATGTAAATCTGAATCCTTCACGGTCTGCTGTAAGTACATCTTCTTCTAATAATGCATAATCAATATTCTTTTGGCAACAATAATCTTTTCCCTCATATGGCTCCATCAGATCTGCCTCTTCTGAGACAATCAATCCATCTGTCATCTGATTATAACCGGAAAACCTTAAAAAATCAGAATGATATTTCTTCTTCATTTCTTTTCCATATGCTAAATCCATTTTCTTTCCTACTGGTTGTGACATAAAGGAAATCCGAAGGCTCAATTCTGCTTTCTGTTCCAATTCAGCCAATATATCTGTAAATCCATAAAAATTATCAAATCCCATTTCTTTTACAGATGTTATCCCATGGCTGTTTAACATAGACATATATGCCTTAAACTGTGGAATAATAAAATCTCTATCATTCAGATAAATTTTCATAATTTTATAAATTGCCTCTGAACTTCCGCATGTATCTGGTGTAAACCCAAACACTTCTTCTGCAACTTTGTTCATAGCACAATACCCATGTCCGGCAGTAAATAAAATAACCGGTCTTTTAACCTGTTCCAATTCACCTCCCTTATTTATTTTTTCTGCCAGCTCCGGTTGTAAATGATTTCCAAATAAAACGACCGTCTCCGGATTCATTTCCAGATTTTCTGATAACCGTTCAACTATTTGTTTCAGATTAACTGCTTCTGATAAATCCACACCAAGATAATCCACTACATATCCTGTGAAAAATGTATGGGTATCACCAAATCCCGGGCAAATGGTTCCCTCTCCATAGTCCACAACTTCAGTAGATTCACCCACCAGTTCATTTGGGATATCTCCACATCCGACTTCAAGAATCTGTTTTCCTTTTATTGCCACATATCCTGGATATGCCTCTTCTGAAACAGAATCAAAAATACAGGTTGATTGAAATATCTTGTCTGCTTCTTTTTGCATTTTTCCACCTCCTTTTGTTAAATTGATTATATCATCATATAACGTTATATTGCAATATTGTTTCTTTTTCTCAAATCACTTTCAGCATTCTCAACATTTTATTATCTATTTTTTATACTTTCCCTTTACTTTTTATTACTTTTTATACAATTTTTCACATAATCTTTTCAATATGATGTTTTTTAAATTCATATTGTTATGCAAAACATTATATGTTATTATAATGTTTGTGAGGTGATATTATTATGAAATTGAACACAACCAGTGATATACCACTGTTTGAACAGTTAAAAAATGATTTACTCGAACAAATAAAAAAAGGAATTTATATTTCCGGTCAGCAAATCCCGACAGAAACTGAATTGTCTGAACTATATCATGTGAGCCGTATTACCATAAGGCGTGCAATTACTGAATTATGTAATGAAGGGGTCTTAATTAAGAAACAGGGAAAAGGAACCTTTGTAAAAGAGCGGAAAATTTTTCGTAAACTGGAACATACTCTCAGTTTTTCCGATGCATGCAAAGCCAATCAAATGGAGGCATCTACTATTGTAACCAAACGTGAAGTCATACCATATGAACAGTATCATCTTGATAATGCTGAACTCTTTGAGGGCGATTCTATTGTTTATATCCAACGTATTCGATATGCAGATGCAACACCTATTATGATTGAGAACAATTATTATCCATGTCACAAATTTTCATTTTTGCTGACAGAACCTTTAGATAGCTCTCTGTATCAGCTATTTCGTGAAAAATATGATATCTGCATTGGTTGTTCACAGAATTCTTATATTGATGCAGTAAAAGCCTCAACGGAACAAGCCAATCTTCTTCATATTTCACCCGGTGACCCATTGTTTCTTTTTCATACAGAAATGTATGATATTCACAATGAGCTCATCCATGTTGGATATGAATATATCTGTGGCAGTAAATACCGTTTTTGTTATGACAATTCATAACTTCATTCTTATATTCAGCAAATTTCCAGCATACAAAATGCTCTGTTTTCTAATTACGAAAACAGAGCATTCCTCTTTTTATCTGAAGCAGATATTCTTTATTTATTTTTCATTGCAACCTGCAATGCCTTGGTAATTGCACTTCCTACCACGAAGCAGGCTGCTGCTTCAACCAGTCCGTTGACACCTACAAAGGCAATGACAAAACGGAATGGATTTAATCCGCCTGCCAGTGACTGTATGTAATCGGAGCTGAAGAAAAAGATTACCAGTGTTGACATGAAGAAAAAGGTATTTAAGATTGGACCTGCCAGGTTGGCAATTAAAATCTTCCAGTTCTTCATTTTCGGAAATTTGGATAATCCCTTATAGATAAGTCCGGTCAACCAGCCCATCAGAATTCTTGATACTACACATACCACGAAGGTTCCGAATGGATTGATGCCAAGAAGTACTGCTCCAAAAGGACTCATTCCAAAGCACTGGATAAAGCTTGTGATTCCAAATACTGCTCCTAATACTGCTCCACCCAATGGTCCTAAAATAATGGCACCAATTGTAACTGGAACTACAATCAATGTAATTTCCAGACCAAGTGTCTTAATATAACCAAGTGGGGTAAAAGCCAGAATCAGAATGATTGCAACCAACAGAGCCATCTCAACGAGTTTCACTGTTCTGCTACTTCTATTCATAGTCTCTTCCTCTTTTCTGCATCTGTCTGCCGATGCCGCAATATTATTTGTCTGCCACACTGCCAAAACAGTTTCCTGCAAACCTTGTTTAGAATACCACTTTTTTCCACTGTATACAATGTATGTACCCAAAAAAATACCTGCGGTTTAACTACAGGCAACATACTTTGCAAATTTCCCGTCAGGTGCATAAAAAGGGCATCACACAAATCTTCCGGTTTGCATGACACCCTTTTATCACACATCTCAAATGAGACTCATCCAAGATGAAATATTACATCCGTAAACGGATTATTTTGCAGCCATTTCCTCTTTTAAAGCTTTTGTAAGAGCTGGAACGATCTTGTTTAAGTCTCCTACTAAACCGTAATCTGCAACGTCGAAGATTGGAGCATCTTCGTCTTTGTTGATTGCGATGATGAGATCAGAATCTTCCATACCAGCTACGTGCTGGATTGCTCCGGAAATACCGATTGCAAAGTAAATCTGAGGACGAACTGTCTTTCCTGTCTGACCTACCTGTAAGTCAACTGGAAGCCATCCATTCTCTACAACTGCACGGGAGCAGCTTACTGTTCCACCAAGAACTTCTGCTAAGTCCTCTAACAGTTTGAAGTTTTCTTTAGAACCAACTCCACGGCCTCCGGATACTAAAATCTTTGCGTCCATGATGTTTGCTGTATTCTTAACTTCTTTTACGATATCCATGATTTCAACATATCTGTTGTTTGGTGTAAATCCTGGATTGAACTCGATAACTTCTGCTTTTGCACCTTTGATTGGAGCAATTTTCTGCATAACGCCTGGACGTACAGTAGCCATCTGAGGACGGTTATCCGGACAAGCGATTGTTGCGATGGTATTTCCACCGAATGCAGGACGGGTCATCAGTAACTGATTGTGTTTCTGCTCCTGGTTTCCAACCGGATTGATTGGGAAATCACCAATCTCAAGAACAGTACAGTCAGCTGTCAGACCTGTTGCAACTCTTGCAGATACAGTAGGACCAAGGTCACGACCGATTGCTGTTGCACCAACTAACATAACTTCTGGTTTGAATTCGTTGATTACGGATGCTAATGCATGTGCATATGGCTCTGTTCTGTAGTTCTTCAGTTCCGGATCATCTACTACGATAACTTTATCAGCGCCGTACTCAGCAAGCTGATCTGCAAGACCTTTCACATCAGAACCAATTAATACTGCAGTTACTTCTGTATTTAAATCTTTTGCAAGTTCTTTGCCCTTTCCAAGTAACTCAAAAGCAACACCATTTAATGTGTTGTCTACCTGCTGTGCAAAGACAAATACTCCTTTATACTCTTCTAAACCCATTTTATTCACCACTTTTCCTTATTTTTATTAGATGATATGTTTCTCTTTGAATTTGCCAATTAAGTAAGATACTGCTTCGTCGGTATCGAGAGCAACCTTCTCGCCTGCACCTTTACGGACTTTGTCAGATGCTTTTGCGATTTTGGTCGGTGAACCTTTCAGACCAAGGTTAGAATCATCTACGTCTTTAAGGTCAGCTCTGCCCCATACAGTTACTTCTTTGTCAAATGCATCGAAGATTCCGCCTGGAGTCATGTAACGCGGCTCGTTTAATTCAGATAATGCTGTCACTAAGCAAGGCATTTTTGCTTTTAATACATGATATCCATCTTCAAACTGACGCTCAACGATTACGCTGTCACCTTCTACTTTGATATCCTGTGCATAGGAAATAACCGGAAGTCCAAGATGCTCTGCGATCTGAGGACCAACCTGTGCGGTATCTCCATCGATAGCCTGACGGCCTGTGATAATTAAATCATAGTCAAGGTTTCTTAATGCACCAGCGATTGTAGTAGAAGTAGCCCAGGTATCTGCACCACCTAATACACGGTCTGTTACAAGGATTCCCTTGTCAGCGCCCATTGCCATTGCTTCACGAAGAACTTCATCAGCCTTTGGAAGTCCCATGGTAAGTACAGTAACTTCTGCACCGTACTGATCTTTTAATCTTAATGCTGCTTCCAGACCTGCTTTGTCATCTGGGTTCATGATAGTGAGCATTGCAGCTCTATCCAAAGTACCATCCGGATTAAATTTTACTCCGCCTTTTGTATCTGGTACCTGTTTTACACATACAACTATTTTCACGGTATATTCACTCCTTATATTTTTAATTTGTGTGCGCCATGATTTTTCGTTTAAAATCCTTTTGCGCCGATCTGTCAGAAACTATTTTAATAATGCGCCAGAAATAACCATTCTCTGAACTTCACTTGTTCCTTCGTAGATCTCTGTAATCTTAGCATCACGCATCATACGCTCTACATCGTATTCTCTGATGTATCCGTATCCACCGAATAACTGAACTACTTCTGTAGTAACTGCCATTGCGGTTTCTGCTGCGAATAATTTTGCTTTTGCTGCTTCTACAGAATATACCTTCTGTGTTGCTTTAGCCATAGCAGCTTTGTAAACCAGCATCTGAGCTGCTTCAATTCTGGTTGCCATATCAGCAAGCTTGAACTGGGTATTCTGCTGCTGAGCGATAGAACGACCAAACTGTTTTCTTTCTTTGGTGTATGCAACTGCTCTGTCTAATGCACCTTCTGCAATACCAAGTGCCTGAGCTGCGATACCGATACGTCCGCCATCCAGAGTATGCATAGCGATTGGGAATCCTTTTCCTTCTGGTCCTAACAGATTTTCCTTTGGAATTCTGCAGTCTTCGAAGATTAACTCGTATGTAGATGATCCACGGATACCCATTTTCTTTTCTTTTGTTCCGAAGGAGAATCCAGGAGCTCCCTTGTCCACGATGAATGCAGAGAAGTTCTTCTTCTTTCTTCCTCTCTTATCTTCGGTAACACTTGTGATTGCGATTACGATATAAACGTCTGCAACTTTACCGTTTGTAATAAAGCATTTAGATCCGTTTAATACCCACTCATCACCATCTAATACAGCCTTGGTCTGTGCTCCCTGGGCATCTGTACCAGCACCCGGCTCTGTTAATGCGAATGCACCAAGCTTCTCACCTGTTGCAAGTGGCTTTACATATTTCTGTTTCTGCTCTTCTGTACCGTAAGTCATAATTGGGTCGATGCAAAGAGAAGTATGTGCAGATACGATAACACCTGTTGTACCACAAACTTTAGATAACTCTTCTACACACATAACATAGGTTAATGGGTCACATCCCTGTCCGCCGTACTCCTTTGGTACCGGAATTCCCATGAAACCAAATTTTGCCATTTTATCAACTGTTCCCTGTGGGAATACTTCTGTCTCATCAACTTCCTGAGCCAGAGGTTTTACTTCGTTTTCTGCGAAATCTCTGAACAGAGTTCTCGCCATTTCATGTTTCTTATCTAAACTGAAATCCATGTTCTGAAATCCTCCATAAATTTTATTTTACTGAGCGTCAACCGGGGTCTTTGTACGGTCAGCGTTGTATACATAGAATCCTTTTCCGCTCTTAGCGCCGAGGTTACCACCACGAACCATTTTACGGATTAATGGACATGCACGATATTTGCTGTCGCCTGTCTCGTTGTAAAGTACATCCATGATTGCAAGGCAGATGTCAAGACCAATGAAGTCACCTAACTCAAGAGGTCCCATTGGATGATTTGCACCAAGCTTCATAGCTGCGTCGATACCTGCGATATCAGATACACCTTCCATTTTGATAAATGCAGCTTCGTTAATCATTGGGATTAAGATACGGTTTACTACGAAACCTGCAGCTTCATTTACCTGTACCGGAGTTTTTCCGATTTCTACAGAGATTTTCTTAATAGCTTCTACTGTTTCAGCAGGAGTATTTACACCAGCGATAACTTCGATTAATTTCATTCTGTCTGCCGGGTTGAAGAAATGCATACCTACCATTGGACGGGTAAGACCATTTCCGATTTCTGTAATAGAAAGACTGGATGTATTAGAAGCAAAGATACATTCTGGTTTAGCAATCTTATCAAGCTCCTGGAATGTTGTCTTCTTAACGCCCATATCTTCGAATGCTGCTTCTACGATTAAATCGCAGTCTGCGCAAAGATTCTCTTTTAAACCTGGTGTGATTTTAGCAAGGATTCCGTCAACAGTTTCCTGTGTCATTTTTCCTTTTTCTACCAGTCTTGCATATCCTTTTGCGATTTTCTCTTTTCCGCCATCAGCCCATTCCTGCTTGATGTCGCAAAGAGCTACTTCATATCCTTCTACCTGAGCAAATGCTTTTGCAATGCCCTGTCCCATGGTACCTGCACCAATAACGCCAACTTTCATGTTAGTCCTCCTTAAAAATTTATGTATTATATTTACCCGAAAACGAAAGCCTTCTGGGTTATAACTTGCAACGCAAGACCCGAGAAGCGTTTTGCACTTCCCGGGTATATTTACTTATTCAGAAAGAGTGAATTAGTCTCTCTCAACGATTGTTGAGCAGCCCATTCCACCACCGATACACAGAGTAGCAAGACCTTTCTTAGCGTCTCTCTTCTGCATCTCATGAAGCAATGTAACTAAGATACGGCATCCAGATGCTCCAACAGGATGTCCAAGTGCGATTGCACCACCGTTTACGTTAACCTTAGACATATCGAATCCAAGATCTCTTGCAACTGCGATTGACTGAGCAGCGAATGCTTCGTTTGCCTCGATTAAGTCGAAGTCATCGATAGACATTCCGGTTCTTGCAAGAACTTTCTTTGTAGAAGCAACAGGTCCAACACCCATGATTTCCGGTTCAACTCCGCCAAGTGCTCCTGCAACCCATGTAGCCATTGGTTTAACACCAAGCTCTTTTGCTTTTTCTTCGCTCATAACAACGATTGCTGCTGCGCCATCGTTGATACCGGAAGCGTTACCTGCAGTAACAAGTCCGCCCTCTTTACCAGAGCAGCATCTTAATTTGCTTAATGACTCAGCAGTTGTGCCTGGACGTGGTCCCTCATCTGTGTCAAACATAACAGTTTCTTTCTTAACCTTAACAGGTACAGGAACGATTTCGTCTTTGAATCTGCCTTCAGCAATTGCTTTTTCACATTTCTGCTGGCTGTTTGCTGAGAACTCGTCTAACTCTTCACGGGTAATTCCGTATTTGTCACATACGTTCTCTGCTGTAATCATCATATGATAATGATTAAATGCGTCTGTTAATGCATCATTTACCATGGTATCGATAATTGTTGCATTGTTCATACGATATCCAAAACGAGCTTTTGTCATAGCGTAAGGTGCCATAGACATGTTCTCCATACCACCTGCAACAACGATGTCTGCCTGACCAGCCATAATCATGTTTGCAGCTTCGTTTACACATTTCAAACCAGAACCACAAACTACGTTTAATGTAAATGCAGGAACCTCGATTGGTAAACCTGCTTTGATAGAAGCCTGACGTGCAACGTTCTGTCCCTGTGCTGCCTGGATTACACATCCCATCATTACTTCATCAACCTGTTCTGGTTTAACACCAGCTCTGTTTAATGCTTCTTTGATTACGATTGCGCCTAAATCTGCGGCTGGAGTATTGCTTAAAGCTCCTCCCATTTTACCGATTGCGGTACGACATGCGCCTGCTAAAACTACTTTCTGTGCCATTTTCTCGTCTCCTTCTGAATTAAATTTGCCTTTTACTATTGTTATTTTTTTAACAATCTTTTGTAAAAAAAATAAAAGAAAGCCTTTCCGGCTCTTTCCCGACAATCTGATGTTATCATAGAAAGGGGATTTTTGCAAGTGAAACTTGCTTTATTGAGCCGGATTTTCAGCTTTCCTTAATAAAATACATGGTTTCCGATTACAGTTCCATTAATCAGTCCGTTGTTTCTGCGGAAATATAAGCAGTTTAAGGTTCTTGTGCCTGCTAACACTTCTGTTGCAGCCTGCACACAGGACGCATCTGCCCCGGATGAAAGCACTACTGCGAAACGACCGCTGGCTACCGGTGAGAACTGCCCGCTCTGATAGATGACACCTACCACGGTATCCGGGAAATAACTGCTGTCCACACGGTTCATGACCACGCTTCCAACGGCAAGCTTCCCTTCATAGCTTTCGCCGCCTGCTTCGCACTGGATCAGTGCTGCCAGCATGGCAACATCACTGGCATTCACTGTCCCGCCACCGGAAGCATCGCTTCCTGTGGTATTATCCCCGGTGGATGTCCCATCCGGATTTGCATTATTATCTGAAGCAGCTGGCTGCTGACTGTTAATAAGTTCCTCTTCCTGACGCTTAATCTCCTCCTGACGGGCAGCATCTTCTTTCGCCTTCTGTGTCTCTAATTCTTCCTCATAGGCTTTCTGTCTTGCGATTTCCGCATCTGTGTCTGCTATTTCTGTCTCTGCATCTGCAACATCCGACTTTGCTGCGCTTATTTTTTCCTGCTGGGCTGCCACCAGACTGTCTGCCTTGCTCTTCTGCTCCTGCTTCGTCTGTTCTGCCGCAAGCAGTTCTTCTTTTGCCGTCTCTAAATCTTCCTTCTGCTGTTTTAATTCAGCCAGTGTATCCTCATAATCAGAAAGCTCCTGCCTGTCATAATCATAAATGGATTTGGCATATTCCATCCGGTTTAAAAAATCCGAAAAGGAGCTTGCTCCAAGCAGCAGCTCCAGGTAAGACTGATTGCCATTTTCGTACATATATTGTACTCTTTTCTTCATGGCTTCGTACTGGCTCTCAGAACGTGTTGTCAGCTCTGCAATCCGGCTTTCTGCTGCTTCAATCTCCACATTTTTCGCCGCAATTTCATCCTGGGTATCCGCCAGTTCGTTGCTGATTTCCTGCAATCCATTATTTAATTCCGTCAGTTCATCGGAAAGATTTATCTGATATTCTTTCAAGGAATCAAGCTGCGACTGCTGTTCCTCTCTCTGACGTTCCAGCTCTTCCACGCTGCTTCCGGTGTCCTTAGATGCCAGATCCACTCTTTCCTTGGTACCGGTGTCTGCCTGCACCGTCATCTGTATCATCAGAAACAGTATCAGCAATGCGGAAAACATACGTCGTTTACTGTTTTTCTTCATATCTTTATCCTCTTTTATGGATTTATCACGCCTCTTGTTTTCTTCCTTTATTATAGACGGCTTTCTTATGAAAATGCAACGAAAAACTACACTTCTTTTTCAATCCCAAGATTGTTTTTCCTCTCTGCTTGTGCTATATTTGAACTAGGAATTTTAACGGAGAAAAACATATTTTGTAAGGAGGTAACCGCTATGCTATTTATACGGACAGATGACTTAAAACCCGGCATGCGTCTTGCTAAACCTATCTATAATAAATTGGGCGTCATGCTTTATGACCGCGACACCAGACTGACCCGGCAGGGTATCGAAAGTATCCGGAATTTCGAGCTGATTGGTATTTATATTCTGGAGCCTGCCGAACCGGTTCCGCCATTATCCGACGAGGATATTGCTTTCGAACAGTTCCAGACCATTTCCATGTTCCAGCTTCGCGACTGCATGGATATGATTCGTAAAGGCAGACAGCCGGACAAGCTTCCAACGCTGGTCTCTTCGATTCTGTCCCAGTATGGCCGTCTTGACCACAAGCTGAACTTTGCGCAGAATTTAAGAAGCTCTGCGGATTATGTATACAAGCATTCCATCAGCGTTGCTATTCTGGTCGCCATGCTGACTCACCAGTTAAATATGCCGGATGATTTTCAGCAGACCTGTGTAACGGCTGCTCTGCTCTATGATTTTGGCTGGCTTTTAGTTCCGACCGAGCTTGCTGAAAAAACGGATCCTTTAACAGAAGAAGACGAAAAGAAAATCCTTGCCTGCCGTATCAAGAGCTTAGATTATCTGAATCCGCAGACTCACAGTATAAAGTTATCACCGGATGCTTTAAGAATCATTACCCAGTTTATTACACTCTCCGCTCCGGAAGAGGCTGCTGACCCATCCAAGATTTTCCGCAGCAGCGGCACAAAGCTTTTACAGGTTGCAGATGCCTTTGACCGGATGACCGCCATGAGCCTAACCAATGAGCCGATTTCCGAAATCGTTGCCATGAAATATTTGCAGGAGTTTCCGGAAAAATATGATACAAAGATTGTCCGTGCACTTTCTCTTTGCATCCACATTCTTCCAAGAGGTGCCTGTGTAGATTTATCCAATGGCGAAAAGGCGATGATTCTTGAAGATAACCCGGAGGATTATTCCAAACCTCTTATCTTACAGTTTACTAATAATGAAATCTTTGATTTGCGTGACCCGCACATCTATGACATTATCCAGATTCAGGATATTATGAAGACCATGGATAACCGGATTGCCATTGATGAAAATACTTTAAAGCATTTTACCTCAGACAAATATATCAAAGATGTAGCCGACCGGTTCCGCAAGCGCCAGAATCAGGCTGCCGCAGCAGCCGCTGCCCAGCCGGCACCAAAGAAAAAGACTGCAAGAAAGAAGCTGGTGTAGGATTATCAATACAGAATAGCCCACATATGTTCAATCCAAGAAAACCTTGAACATATGTGGGTTTCTTTTAAATGGGACAGCTATTATTTAATATTTAAATTCTTCATATAACATTCTGTCTAAGCTATGTTCAGTCAAAAAAAGAATATCATATCGCAAAACAGTCTCAAATTATCTTTCTCGACTACATAACTTAAAGAGTTTAAAATTCCCTTTTCTCCCTCAACCTCATACTTTATCTTTCTTTCCTGAATTTCATCTTCAAATCCACATATTCCCATCGGAACAACAACATTATACCCTTTATAATTAACATAAACTCTACATTTACTTTCTTCATATTGAACTTTCAATGAACATAAGTCATTTTCCCAAATATCAAATTTTTCTTTCTTTTGGATTCTCCACATTTCATTTTCTCCACGGGAATTTTATTTTTTGTAATGGACCAAATCGTATGGATAATATTGCACATTCTTTAAATTACTGTCATCTAAATTTAATATTTTTGCAATAGCTCCTGCTTCAAAACTCCAGTAGCCATAATATATATTCTGGCTGCTTTTATGAGCCTCATAACACTCGTATTCTTTATTATACCAGTCCTCTTTCAAATATTTCTCCAATAAATCTGATTTATCTCTTTCTTTAACTAACTCTTTCATTATTTGAAATATGTCTGGTCTTACTTCTCCGCCATTTACTTTTTTCGTTAATTTTAAAATTCTAGCTGTATCTTCTGCTATGAATTCGTCGAAATATTGTTCACTTTTAATATAATCTCTCATTCCCTGATTTTCTCCATTTGGTATACACCACTGTATCATTAGATAACTTTATTTTCCATTAATGCTTTTTCTATTCGCTGCACCTTTTTCACATCATCCAGAGTTTTCCACGCATGATGTGTCACATTGGGCATCTCCACACAAATAATTTTTTCCGGCTCAGCCATTAAATCTTCAAAATCATCCGCGGCGCAATAGATGCATTTTTTATGGTTCATTGCAAATTCAATCTCACTTTCCTGTATCCTGTCACAAGTCATGCCAAATATATGTTTAATTATATTTTGCAATTTTTCTTCTGAAAATTCTTTTTGATGCAAATTTAAAATAGATTTCACTTTATCAATAAAATCATTATAAACATCATCTTCCAACAAATTAATATATGCATAACTCATACCGTTATGAAATAGCACTAATCTCTCACCATATGAAAAATCTGACAAATAATAAAATTCATTAATTTTCCCACAATTTGTGCATTTAGCAGCTTCTCTTCTTACTTTTATTTTCATATTCATCCTATAATATATTTTTTATCTTTATCACCAATTTGCTCGATATTTTTCATTTAAAACAGAATCCATATTATTATCAACCAAAAAGAAATATATTTCATCTAAAAACTTTTCTTTATCCTCTTTTTTTATAACAAAATGTTTATCAAATCGGTCGTTGCCTTCAATACGAACATCTTCTATTGATGCCATCTTTAAATCTTCTCCAAACTCCCATATCAACATAGGTATTGTCAAATTAAATCCCTTATAGTTGATATATACTTCATCATCCTCCATCAATTCAAAAACTTTTATTTTTAAATCAATGTCTCTGTTTACATATACCACATAATTCTCTTCCGTTAATTTATCCCACAACATATAAAACGCCTTTTATATCCTCTAATCCAGATTAGATACTATTGCTTTTATAGTGAACCAAATCATATGGATAATATGGTACATCTTTCAAATTGCTGTCATCTAAATTTAATATTTTTGCAATAGCTCCTGCTTCAAAACTCCAGTAACCGTAATACAATTTTTCTTTTGCTTTATGAATATCGTACCATCCCATATTTTTATGTCCCACATACCAATATTTTTCTAAATATTCTTTTAATTTTTCAACTGCTTTTTCTCTATTTGCAACAATATCCGTCAGCTTATCATATGGGAAGCCATAAGAATAGTCTCCTTTCAGTTGTCCTATGTTTCCATTCATTTTGTAATTAACAAAAAATTCCAGCAAAGCATCTTTCCGATTATATTGAGTTACCAAATCCGACAATATACCAAACTTTTCTCTACTTACATCAAATAAAATTGCAAGTGCCATCATCCACAGCATATCAATATAGCTGGAATTACCATTCCAATACAATGGCATATCATTTAATAACTGCATAAAATCATTTTCTAACTTTTCTACGTCTTCACCGGCAGAATATCTTGCAATAAGTAATTCAAATTGTATCGCATCTATCTTTCTTTTTACCGAATAAATTCTATCTTCTCTTACCTCATTATTTTCTAACTTATTTTGAAAATTTTTTATTCTTCCTGTCCCTTCCAAAATATATTCCCTAAAATATTTTTCATTCATTACTGTATCACGCAATGTCTGTTTCTCCTTAGTAGTGCTTCTTTCATATCATCGCCAACGATGCGCTTTTAAGAATTTATCCGGAATTCTTAACTTCAGTTCTCTTTCTAATTCTTTAAAAAAGACATCAAAATCAGCTTCTTCCCACCATTATTGTGAGTTACTTAATGCCACTGTTCTTTCTCCATATAAAACGCAGCATCCAAATCTTCCTCTTTCATAATTCAACCTTATTGGTCTCCTTAAAGACCTGCTATTCTATTTTTATTGCCTCATATCATTTGGGATTATCACCGGAGAATTCCGGAATCTATGAATTGTACTATCTAATCATTTCATCTCATTTTTTCATAGCTCAGTACTCCCGCTGATTCTTCAGCAACTACCTATCAGATTAACCATTTTACATTTCTTTGTCAATTGTCATTTTTATTCAAATTATGTTTCCGTTTTTGTATATATTATATAAACGCTGCCTGCGCCTGCAGTGCCTGTTACCGGCAGCTTCTTACAGATGCACGGCAACAAAAATTTCAGCCTCATGTGTTCCACTCGAAACACATGAGGCTGTTTTGGGTTGCTCTTAAATATTCTTCACGGTTGCAATATCTACCAGAGTAAGCTCTGACTGAGCATTCTCCAAGCTGGTTGCCAGTGCGTTGGCTGTATCCATTGCCGTGATACAGTATACGCCGGTCTCAATTGCATTACGACGAATCAGGAATCCGTCACGGTTCTTATCACCATTTCCCTGGGTCGGTGTGTCGATGACAAGGTCAATCTTATGACCTAAGATTAAGTCCATAACGTTTGGTGACTCCTGGGTAATCTTATTGACACGCAGTGCATCTACGCCATGCTCCTGTAAATATTTTGCAGTACTTCTGGTTGCATAAATCTTGTAGCCTAAGGCTGCAAAACGTTTTGCTACGCCGACTGCTTCCGGCTTGTCCGCATCTTTTACCGTCATAATCATCTGCTTATATTTCGGAAGCTGAACACCTGCTCCTAAGAAAGCTTTATATAAAGCTTCATCAAAGGTCTTGGCAATTCCTAAGCATTCTCCGGTGGATTTCATTTCCGGTCCAAGGCTGATTTCTGCTCCACGCAGTTTCTCGAAGGAGAATACCGGCATCTTGATTGCGATATAATCTGCGGTTGGTGCAAGTCCCGGTGTGTAACCCATTCCCTTGATGGTATTTCCAATGATAACCTTGGTTGCCAGGTCTACGATTGGAATACCGGTAACTTTACTGATATATGGTACCGTTCTTGAAGAACGTGGATTTACTTCGATGACATATACCTGCTCGTCCATTACGATAAACTGGATGTTAATCAGTCCTACTACATGTAATGCCTGTGCTAAACGCTTGGTATATTCTACCAGCATTTCTCTTACTTCATCACTGATGGTCGGTGCCGGATATACGGAAATACTGTCTCCGGAATGTACTCCGGTACGCTCGATATGCTCCATGATACCAGGAATTAAAATATCTGTACCATCGCATACGGCATCTACTTCGATTTCCTTACCCATCAGGTATTTATCAACCAGAATCGGGTGATCCTGAGCAATACGGTTGATGATTCCGATAAATTCTTCAATCTCTTCATCATTGTATGCAATCTTCATACCCTGTCCGCCCAATACATAGGAAGGACGAACCAGTACCGGGTAACCCAGACGGTGTGCAACTTCTTTGGCTTCTTCTGCGGTAAATACAGTTCCGCCTGCTGCTCTTGGGATTCCGGTCTTCTCTAAGATTTCATCAAAAAGCTCTCTGTCCTCTGCAGCATCTACATCTTCTGCCTTGGTTCCAAGAATCTTGACACCCATCTTCATTAAGCTTTCGGTCAGCTTGATTGCGGTCTGTCCACCGAACTGAACTACAGCTCCGTCCGGTTTTTCTAATTTTACAATTGCCTCAACATCTTCCGGTGTCAGTGGCTCAAAATACAGTTTATCTGCAATATCAAAGTCTGTTGATACCGTCTCCGGGTTGTTATTTACGATAACTGTCTCCCAGCCTTCCTTGGCAAATGCCCAGGTGCTGTGTACAGAACAGTAGTCGAACTCGATACCCTGTCCGATACGGATTGGGCCGGAACCTAATACCAGAACTTTCTTCTTCGGTGTTGTCTCTGTTGCTTCGTTTTCACTGCCAAATACGGAATAGTAATATGGAGTGGATGCTTCAAACTCTGCGGCACAGGTATCAACCATCTTAAAGGCTGCTACGATACCATTTTCGTAACGCATGTCATGAATTTCTTTTTCACTCTTTCCGGTAAGTTCTGCAATGACTTTATCCGGGAATTCCATACGTTTTGCTTCTTTTAAAAGCTCTACGGTAAGTGGTTTTGTCTTTAAATCCTGCTCCATCTCAACTAAGATAGCCAGTTTGTCAATAAACCATTTATCAATCTTTGTAATCTCATGAATTTTATCATAAGATACGCCACGACGCAGCGCTTCTGCAATAACCCAGATTCTGCGGTCATCTACTACATGTAACTGCTCCTGTAACTCCTCATCAGAAAGCTTGCTGAAGTCATAGGATAAAAGACTGTCTACATGCTGCTCTAAGGAACGGATTGCTTTCATCAGGGCACCTTCAAAGTTATTGCAGATACTCATAACTTCTCCGGTTGCTTTCATCTGTGTTGTTAACGTACGTTTTGCAGTGATGAATTTATCAAATGGAAGTCTTGGGATTTTTACTACGCAGTAGTCTAACATTGGCTCAAAACTTGCATATGTCTTTCCGGTAATTGCATTCTTGATTTCATCTAAGGTATAGCCCAGTGCAATCTTTGCAGCAACTTTTGCAATCGGATATCCGGTTGCTTTGGATGCTAATGCAGAAGAACGGGATACACGAGGATTAACCTCGATAACACAATATTCGAAGGTTTCCGGATGCAGTGCATACTGTACGTTACATCCACCGGTAATATTTAATTCGGAAATGATATTAAGTGCAGAAGTACGCAGCATCTGGTACTCTTTATCACCTAATGTCTGGGAAGGTGCTACTACGATAGAGTCTCCGGTATGTACACCAACCGGGTCAATGTTTTCCATATTACATACAGTAATACAGTTTCCATTGGCATCACGCATTACTTCGTACTCGATTTCCTTCCAGCCTGCGATACAACGTTCTACCAGCACTTCTCCGACACGGCTCAGACGAAGTCCGTTGGATAAGATGTCGATAAGCTCTGTCTCATTATGTGCGATTCCGCCGCCGCTTCCTCCTAAGGTATAAGCAGGACGAAGTACAACCGGATATCCGATGGTATTGGTAAATTTAATACCATCTTCTACATTGTGTACTACCTGGGATGGTGCACATGGCTCACCGATTTTTTCCATGGTATCTTTAAATGCCTGACGGTCTTCTGCCTTGAAAATTGTCTCAGCAGTTGTACCAATCAGTTTGACACCATGTTTCTCTAAGAATCCGGATTCTGCCAGCTCCATACCAAGGTTTAAGCCAGCCTGTCCACCCAGAGTAGGAAGGACGCTGTCCGGTTTTTCTTTTATGATAATCTGCTCTAATACTTTTGCAGTTAATGGCTCGATATAAACTTCATCTGCAATATCCTTATCTGTCATAATGGTAGCAGGATTGGAGTTTACCAGAACAACTTCGATTCCTTCTTCTTTTAAAGAACGACATGCCTGTGTTCCTGCATAGTCAAACTCTGCAGCCTGTCCGATTACAATCGGGCCAGAACCAATTACTAATACTTTTTTAATATCTTTATTCTTAGGCATTATTTCGTTCCTCCCATCATCTCAATAAAACGGTCAAAAAGGTAAGCAGAATCCTGTGGTCCCGGACATGCTTCCGGATGGAACTGTACGGTAAAAATGTTCTTTCCGACATACTCTAATCCTTCGTTGGTTCCATCGTTTACATTTACAAATGCCGGTTTTGCAATTTTCTCATCCAGGGTATTGGTATCTACTGCATAACCATGGTTCTGGCTGGAAATGTATACACGGTTGGTCTTTAAATCCTTAACCGGATGATTTCCTCCACGATGACCATATTTCAAATGATATGTGTCTGCACCGGTTGCAAGTGCCATCAGCTGATGTCCCAAGCAGATTGCAAAAATCGGTGTGTCAGATTCATATAATTTACGAATCTCTGCAATAATCTCCTTGCACTCCTTCGGGTCTCCAGGTCCATTACTTAACATGATTCCGTCCGGATTCGTTCTTAAAATTTCTTCTGCTGTGGTGTGTGCCGGATAAACGGTAACTTCACAGCCTCTTTTATTTAATGACTGGGCGATGTTTCTCTTAGCACCAAGGTCTAACAGTGCTACTTTTTTGCCCTTTCCAGGCAATACGCTTTTCTCTTCACAGGTTACTTTATCTACCACATTTCCTGTGGTGTAAGCCTTTAATTTTGGAATAATCTCATCCAGATTGTAATTCTCGTCTGTTGTAATCATTCCATTCATTGTTCCTTTTTCACGCAAGAGCTTGGTTAATGCTCTGGTATCAATTCCTGCAATTCCCGGTATATCGTATTTTTTCAGAAAATCCTGAATGGTTCCTTCACAACGGAAATTACTTGGCATTCTGGATAATTCTCTTACGATATATCCATCTACCCATGGACGTCCTGACTCCATATCCGGTGTAATTCCATAATTTCCAATCAACGGATATGTCATTACTACCGCCTGTCCTGCATAAGATGGATCTGTCAGTACCTCTAAATATCCTGTCATCGACGTATTAAATACGATTTCACTGATGACTTCCCGTGTTGAACCGATGCTGGTTCCGGTAAATACATTGCCATCTTCCAATATAAGAAAAGCTTTCATTTGTTCACCCTGTCCTTTCTATTCTTCCGATACCTGCGCAAAAAAAAAGAGTCAGTCATCTCTTTTTCCTTCCTTTTGCATAAAAAATGCACCAAACCTGCACAGGCTACCTAAATTGTAAAAATTCTACCATATCGGGAAGGTTTTTTCAACCTTTTTCGCAAAACAAATAGTCACTAAGTTTGATGCATACTTATCCATTTTTTATGCATTTTTTCTTTTTCCCTCTATAATAACCACCCTTCCATTTTCCCGGCACGCCAAAAGAAGCTGCCGTACTGCAGCTTCTTTGGTGTTTGTTAAAGAATATCATTTATCTATAGGAGTACGATTAACTGCTCTGCGGTATATTCCGTGCCAGCTTTTGGAAGTTTATAACTTTGAAGCTCGGTGCAGTTCCTCTTCATATTTTGTCAGATACAGGACTCTGCCTCCCGGAAGAATATTTCTTCCGGTGAATACGGATATTTTCGTCTCCATATTCTAAAGAAGTCCCTATGATTTGCACGAAGTTAGTTATTTCTAACTCGAATTATTGTATACTAATCCTATAAAAAGTGCAAGGGGTTTGGCGATTCGTTTTTCTCATTACTGTGGCGGGTTACATCTTGAGCATGGTGTCAAACCCATGTTCTTCGCCTCTGACAAAGTCACCTCATGGTCACTCTTTTTCAAATACGAGCAGCCTGCCGAATGATATTTTGAACCGGTGTCTGTAATATGTACCATAACGGAACTGCTGTCACTATTTGAACTGCCGGATGCATCTGCAGCTATACCTGCATCACTGCTGCCTGATGATGTAGTGCTGTCTGCTGTGGAATTATTTGCTGTACTATCACTGCTTCCGGTAGGTTCTCCTGCTTTCCAGCTTTCTGATGGAGAACAGTTCCATGTTATATTTGTACCATCCGATGTTGCTACGATTGTACCCTGTTCATCGGTACGGAACACGGATATGCCTGCTGCCCGCAAACGGTTCAGCACCTCTGCATGAGGATGTCCGTATTTATTGCCTTCACCGGCACTGATTACCACATAAGCCGGTGATACCTTATCCAAAAAAGCCTGACTTGTGGCTGTTTTGCTTCCATGATGCGCTGCCGCATAGACATCTGCCGAAATATCAATTCCATTATTTAAAATGTCCTCTTCCGCTTTTTCTTCTGCATCTCCGGTAAAGAGGAAACGGTTGTTGCCATTCTGCACCAGCACACCCACCGACCAGTCGTTCATGTCATTTCCATAGTCTGCATTCGGTGCCACAATGGTAAAGGTTGCTCCTCCAAGGGTATAGGTCTCTCCTACCACCGGATAAGTGGTCTGATAGCCCTTGGACTTCATTGCCTGCACCACATCATCATAAGTTCTGGTGTCATTTGCCACATCCGGCATGATAATTGTATCGCAGTCAAATTTATAAATTACTACATCCAGTCCGCCAATATGGTCTGCATCCGGGTGCGTTCCTATGACATAATCCAGTTTCTCTACACCCTGGCTCATAAGATAGGACTGTACCGTTGTTCCTTTGTCATTATTGCCGGCATCTATCAGCATGTAATGACCATCACAAGCTATCAAGGCAGCATCGCCCTGCCCTACATCTATGAAATGCACCTGCATCTGTCCGGCGGAACTGCTATCTGTCTTATAGGTATTACTGATGACTCCTTCAGTAACAAAATCTTCGGTATCACCGTCCGACTCTGTATTGGTACTGGTCTCAGTTTCTGTTGCGGCCTGCGATTCCGTGGCAGCGGAACTTTCCCTGCCAGGATTTTCTTTCTTATTATCGGAATGATTGCCCATTGCTCCGGCTATCATCAGTACGAAAACAATAATTGCTATCCATAATTTCTTATTTCCAGATTTGGATTTCATTTTCCTAACTCCTCCATTTTTCTTAAAAATTCTTTTCTATTATAATATTTTTTTTATGTTTTTTCCACAGAAAAACACTCCAGCCTAAGCCAGAGTGTCATCCCACTTCCATATTAAACTACCTTAATTTACTTCATAATATTTATTTCTTTTATATTTCTCAGTTACTTTACTAGGTGCCACATTTCCGACTCCTGCACAGCCATTTTTTCGGCTAGATGATGGTTGCTTTTCTGACTCTGTTATCGCCATCTTTTCAAACGCCTTATTATCAACTGGCTGTAAACCTATCTCATCAGATGGAATTTTTACATATAAATGATTAGGTTTTGAAAATCCACCGAATCTGCGAACCAATAATCCCTCATCATCTAATTCCTTCAATGTTGTTTTTACAGAAGATTTGCATTTGCCGATTTGAACAGACAATTCATCTATTGGAAATATCAGATAAACGTTTCCATACTTGTCTATCCAGCTATTCTTTCTCGATATCCGCGCCCGGTCATACAAAATCATATAAAGGAATTTTGCAGTTTGAGAAATTCGCAGTTTTAGCAAAAACTTCGGAAACCGGAAGTACTGAATCATCTGCTCTGACTCCTTCATGTATTCATATTTCATTCTTTTCTCGCCTCATTTCTGTTTCTAACTGTTGTAAAAATCATTTTTATGCCGGCTAAAAAATGTTCTTACACATATATAAAAGATGAAGGGCATAAACACAGGCTCTTGATAAAAATTTTTTATTTTTCCTGCAAAAAATACCCTTTCATTAATACGAAACGCTGAAAGGTATTTTTACAGCCCCTGAGGAAAACTTTTTTACTTTTTCAGTTAATTGAATATTTGAAAACAAAAAAAACACTCACTTATTCCAGTGATATGCCTTATCAAAATTTTCTTATTTTGTTGTCTGTGACGCTTACTCAGAAACGCTTGCGTATCTGCTAAAATGTAATCGCCTGCAATTATATTTTCACGTGGGTATGGGGGCGCTTTCTGCCCCCACTCAGGAAATACTGCTAAAATACATTTTAGATTTACCATACATACAAATTGGAAGTTATCTATTTCTCCTCTTCGTTAAGACCTAGTTCACTACATATTACTTGCTATCCCTGATACCTTATTCTTTCAACCAGCGTTTCCTTTTTCAGATTACTGCTTAAAACGCAGGAAAGTACAATCTGCAACAGACCGACCAAAAGAATCATAATAAGAATTGGTACGATTGGAACATGATAGGTATTCATTCCAAATATTCCATTATGTTTTGCATAGGAAAAAAGTGCATAGCCGAGCGGCAGACCAATGATCAAAGCTACGCATATGGTGCCAACTGTAAAAATCAGTCCCTGTAACTGCAGGCATAAATTTAATTGTTTATTTGTCATACCCACAGCCTGCAATACACCATATTCCTGCTTTTTTGTCGTAATATTCATAATCATGGTGTTTGCCATATTCATAAAACCGATGAGTCCTACAACCGCCATAAACAGATAACAGCCAAGCTTCATCATGCGGGCTGCGACTTCTGCATTTTGTAACTGCGCATGATAGGTATCCATTTTTATATGTGAAGATTTAGAAATCAAAGTATTCAAACTCTGTTCCACAGATGCCACATCTTTTTTATCACAGTCCACCCACAGATAGCCATAGGCTGTTCCTCTCGGATGCATGGAACGGTATACACCTTCCGGAATGACAAGATAAGTGTCCGCACTTACAAAAGATCCTGCAATCTTTCCCTGATAGGTATAGGTTCCACTTCCATTCTCAAAGTCAAATGCAATGGATTCACCCGGAGCATACCCATCTTGTTCCATCCACGTTGACCAGCCAAAGAAAATATCACCATTCTTTACCGCCTGATCATAGTCCATAGAGCCAATATCCCCGTCCTGGCGCATAAAATCAAAATCCTTTTTATTCACAATAATAGCCGGAAATCTTGTTCCGTTCAGATTTACAGAGACAATCTCTCTCGTCATAACATCTGTTACTCCCGGAATGCTTTTGATTTCTTCAATCAGCGAATCATTCAATGGATCATCCGTCAGAATCGTATCCAGATTATTCTCCGGATATCTTTCATCATACTCAGCAGAATAGTCAAGCTGCAGTTCAAATTGTCCATGATTAACGGAAAGACGTGCTTCATGCTCCGTGTCAATATTTCCCACATAATTAGAGATAATCACAAACAATACGCAAGAAAAACCCATTGTGAGGATAGTACCAATAGTTCTTTTGGGATTACCCGTTACATTTGCCATTGCCATAGAAAACACGGTGACATTTTTTCTGCCATTTCGTTTTCCTTTTTTTTGTGTTTCTGCATTTTCTAAATACCGTGTTGCTTCGATAGGTGAAATCCGTGAAACAATTTTCATTGGTTTACGCAGTGCCAAAGCAACGGTAAGAAATGATACGAAAATACAGAGAAGCATAACAGGCAGGGAAAACAGAGGCACCTGCTGATTTTGAACTCCCATAGAGCCAATTCCGGTTGATACAAGGTTCCCCTGTTCTACCAGCCAGTTAAAACCGCATTTTGCAATCAGAAAGCCAAAAAGCAATCCAACCGGTATTGAAAAAAATGTCAAAAAAATGCCCTCTCTGAAGATCAGTTGTTTCATCTGCTTTTTTGTCGCTCCCAGAGCCTTGATTTTTCCATACTCCTGTATCTTGTTGGCAATACCGACCTGAAAAATATTATAAATGACCACAACAGAGAAAAGTACAATTGCAAGAATCAAAACCCCGCATACCGCAATCGTTTCATAACTCGGCTGCAAGACCCATTGCAAATAGAGATCATTGACTATAACGTTTTTTTCTTCGATCCCACAAGCTGCTGCAATCTGCTTTATAACCGAATCAATATTATTCATAGATACATTTGCAGAATCATTTAAAGTAAAATAAATATTATACTGTCTGTCATTCTCTGCGACGTGCTCATCATAAAACTCCTGTGACCCGAAAGCAACATAAGATGCCTCGATGGTATACTCATCCCGGTCATATAGGATTCCGCTGACAACAAATTCTTCCGGCTTATATTCTGACTGCATCCCTGCGCGGTAATCCAGTGTAACCGTATCTCCGACCTTTACATCATCATATCCCATTTCACGAAAAAATGCTCTTCCTGCGGCAATTTCCTGCGTTCCCCCCGGATATTTTCCTTCCTTTAACTCATATTCCTTATTATAGGGAAGCATTTTTCTTGCAGTCTCATCCATGCAGACAAAACCACCGTTTTCGTTGCCTTTTATGATACCTTCGGTGCACATAGTGCCTGTAGCATCTATTTCCGCACGGCGGTTTACTTCTTTTAACTGCGAGGCATCTGCTGCGACAAACAAACCATAATTGCTTCCATATGAGCCTGCCGCCTGACTTTTCTGTAAACGGATCATTCCATTTCCCACAGTACTGATAATCACAAGCAGCATCGTAGTCAGACATATGGACATCATAATCAGTATGCTTCTTGTCCTGTTACTTTTGTCATTGCTATATGCAATCCTGCTTATTGTCTTCATCTGAAATCCACCACCTGTCCGTCCTCAATTACCAGAATACGATCAGCGACCTGTGCAATTTCGTCATCATGGGTAATCATTACAATTGTCTGTCCATATTTTTTTGCTGTCATCTTAAGCAGGGCGATTACCTCATCACTGGTCTTGGAATCAAGATTTCCTGTCGGCTCATCTGCAAATATAATTTCCGGACGATTCACCAGTGCTCTTGCAATTGCTACTCTCTGCTGCTGTCCTCCGGATAACTGATTTGGCAGATTGTAAATCCTCTTTTCAATCCCCAGAGTTGCAATGATATCATTTACATACGCTTCATCCACTTTTCTTCCATCCAGCCCCAGTGGCAGTACAATATTTTCCCAGACATTAACAGATGAAACCAGATTAAATGCCTGAAAAACAAATCCGATTTTTCTTCTGCGGAAAACAGCAAGGGCATCTTCCTTCATCCTGTATAAATCTTTCCCCGCTAAAGTAACACTGCCTTTTGTCGGAGTATCAAGCCCTCCAAGCATATGAAGTAATGTACTTTTACCGGAACCTGACTTTCCAACAATTGCGACAAATTCGCCCTGCTCAATCTGAATGCCCACCTGATTAACCGCTTTGACCTGATTCTCACCTGCGCCATAAAATTTACAAAGCTGCTTGGTTTCTAATATCACACTCATGTGTTGCCTCCTTTTTCATTCTGTAAAGTGTACCTTTTCAACCTACATCCAAATTGTATCAGGATAATCTTTCATTTCACTTTCAAAAAACGAGCAGAAGTCTTACAGAATTGTAAGATTTCTGCTCACTTAAAATTTAACCAACATATGGTAATTGAATCACAAACATGCTTCCTTTTTTCTTTTTGCCGGAGGTTACCGTAATCGTACCTGCATGTTTTTCGATAATTTCTCTCGATAGAAAAAGTCCAATTCCTGTACCACTCTTTTCCATGACCTCCCTGGAACTTCCTCGGTAAAATCGTTGAAAAATTTTGTGATACTCATTCTGCGGAATACCAATTCCCTGATCCTCAATTTCCATTCTTACAAGATCGTTTCTTTTTTGTAACCGGATAAATATTTTTGAACCACACGGACTGTACTTGATTGCATTATCTAAAACGTTAATCACAGCTTCACCAAGCCATCTTTTATCCTGCATAACCATGCATGTTTCCAGCTCTTTTGCATAGTCAAAAACGAATTCCATTTCTTTCTCATCCGCTTTAGGATAAGTACAGTTCACAGCAGATATGACAGTATCCATAAGCGGAAGTTTTTTCTTATTAATCTGAATCAGTCCAGTTTCCATCTTGGATATTTCAAGAAGCGACTGCAATAATGTCTCCAGTCCATCCAGAGCACTCCGACAACGGATACGAAACTCCTCCTGTTCTGTGGCACTTAAGTCATTCTGCATCAGCACACTAAAACATGTATCCAAAGCTGCAACCGGTGTCTTTAACTGGTGGGATATATCAGAAACCATTTCTTTCGTGCTCTCTTTTTCTGCCCGTGCTTCTTCCTTTAGCAACTGAATATGATGTCCGATTGCTTCAAGCTGGTCATTCAATTTTTCCAGTTCTGCTGGATTTTCCGTTTTCAGTAAAGCATCAAATTTATCTTCACGGAATCTAATCAGAATTTCTTCCAACTGGTCTAAAATTTTCTGATGACACGCATCTTCTTTTTTCTTCCAATAAAGTAAAAAAGTCAAAAGAAGCACGCATATCACAGTGCTTACAGCACCGGTCACCATAACCTGATGCCGGAATTGTGAATAAAATGCATTCCCATTATTTCCCCAGTATCCATATTGCTCCAATAATTGCCTTCCCTGTTCGTTGGTTTCAATATCCTTATCCTTAAGCAATTCCGAAACAGCATCCAACCCGGAAAATTCTTCCTTTGCAGCAATCTCTGTCATAAGATTCATTTTATATTTATAATCTTCATAAAACACATATGTGGTAAAGCAATTTAATATTGCAAACAATACTATGACAGGCAAAACCAAGGAGAGCGCTACTGTGATCTTCTTGCGATATCTCTTTGTCACTGCCTTACCTCCTGATTCCATATATACCCAAGACCTCTGATATTCTTTATATAGACCGGTGCAGCCGGATTGTCTTCGATTTTCTCACGGAGTCTTCTGATATTGACAGCGATTGTATTTTCATCCACAAAATCCCCTTCCAGATCAAACACATTTTCCAATATTTGTGTTTTTGAAAGAATCTTTTTCGGATTCTGAAGAAAAAAAGTCAGCATTTTCAACTCCGTTTTTGTCAGACTGATTTCACGACTCTTTATCAGGACTTTCATTTCTTCTGCAATAAATACAATATCTCCCGAAATCATCTTGCCGACTTCCGTTTTCTCCTGTCTGCGGCGGAAATGTGCTTCTATTTTCAAAAGAAGTACCGAAAGACTAAACGGCTTTGTAATGTAATCATCTGCCCCTGCTTCATATCCCATAACCTGATCCATCTCCTGATCTAGTGCTGTAAGGCAAATAATGTATGTATTATAATTGCATCTCATCCACCTTACAAATTCCAGTCCATTCCCATCCGGAAGATTCACATCACAAATAGTAACATCCACATTATGATCACTTGCAATTCTTTTCGCTTTTTTCACTGATTCTGCTGAAAAAACCTCATATCCGGATTTTTTCAGTGAGAATGTAATTCCACGATTTAAATTTTCATCATCTTCAACCACGAGTATACCTGGCATAGCATATGCACCTCTCTTTATTAACTATTCTCCTCGTTGCAGCGCACAAATTCTTTCCAACTTCAATTCTGCATTTTCTCTTTACCTGCGAAATATACAGATTGGAAACCTTCATGCCGGCATTATGTTCAGCCACATACTTCTTTATCTCATCATATGTAGCCTTAGTCTCTGCAGATGTTATATCCATATCATCAAGTTCAATCGTGACATTAATGTAATCATCCGGCTTTTGTTTTAGTTGGGACAAAAGAACAACCGTCTCAACATGGCTTGAGATGACAGCAAGTACGTCTGCTGCCAACGGTCATCCAGAAAAACTGGTCCACCGTGCAAAATAAGCCTCTGGTCGTCCGTGGTAATTTCTCAATCTGCAAACGCCCGCTTTGCCTGTCCGCGGTAATTGCTCGACCATCACTTTATAATTTCCTTTTCACGCAGAAACGCTTCTACCTTCTCGAATTTCTTATTTTTGTATGGAATCTCATAAAGCGGTATTCCATGCTCCTTAGCGTAGGATCGTTTCAGCTCGTCGTTCTTCTTCTGGGCCGTGAATTGATACTTTCCTCCAAATTCATCAACCGGCTTGTAGTGCTGTTCACCCTGGCATTCAATCAGGCTCTTTATATTTCCTGCCTCGTCGTATACCCCGAAGTCATACCTGAGCAGATTCACCTTCCCGGCTCCATATAAATCTGGGAAAGAAACCTCAACCCTATAAGGCACTCCGTTTTCCTTCAGTAGTTTGGTTACAATCCACTGGAACGAGGAAATCGGGTGGCAATCACAATGTGCGTCGCTCCAGTATCCGTTGTAGGCGTCATAGCCATACTCGGTCGGCGGGTTAATGGAAAACTTCGATGATTTTATCTCCTGCTCCTTACAGCACAAATAGCACCGGCACTTGTACAATTTATATATGAAGTAAGTGCCTCCGCCTTTTTTTCGCAGATCGGTTATATACCGAAGCTCCTCATAGTGATCATTGACACATTCCAACACCTCAAGTGATTCATGAATCGTGCCAACAAGGTCCAACGTATAGCTTTCATCAAGGACCCTTTTGTAAGTCGCTTTCTTCTTTTCTTCTTGAGCGGTCTTCAGGCCACACTCGTTTGCTTTATCCCATTCAGCAAACGCCCATCTGGAATTCCTGCTCCTGCGGATCGTCTCAGTGCAATAGCGGTGTTTTTTCTCCAAGAACTGAAACTCAGACTTACTCACCTTCTTACCGCAATCGCATACACAGTTATATGTAGAGCCATAAATTCTGCTATAACGATTTGCCTCATCCACTGGCGTAACGCTAAGAACCGTCAAACACCCATACTTAGTACCAACAGGGATGTCCGCCTGTTCCGGATGACAAATCGGGCAGCCCAGTCCAAACGTGGTTCTTTTCTGTACAGGAGCATACCATTCGTGCCCCTCGCTACATTTCCACCATGCAGAAAGTGCAGTGCAATATTCTGTTGTATCTGATGCCATCGGAAATCTCGACTTGGAGTTCTTCTCCTCATCCCATTCCCGGAGCAAATCCTCTCTATCATTATCCTGGCACCATTGCTCAAGACTCTGCTTTTGCTTCTTTGCCATGGGCGCCTCCAGCCAGCATCATTTACAGAGTAAACAATGCGAGTATTTCACTTACGAGTTTATCCGTCCTTGCCTTAATCTGATCAACCGTCCAATTGTCTGTGCTTACAAGGTCAGCATTCAAATTCAGTCCATTCAAATAACCGATTGGATTGTCATTGCTGTCCTTACGCTCTTTCTTCTCTTTAAAGGATTTATTACCGAGCGAACTGTTGTATCCAGTGATTGTCAGATTTCCGAATGTGTGAGCATACTCCTCAAGGTACTCATTAGCCTTGTCTCTATCGCCACCGGCAATCATATCAACCCAGGCATCCGGGATGTTCTTTCCTTCCGGGAAGATGTGTTCAATGGTCCAAATATACTGATTGCTTCCGTTTTTCTCCCACAGGTTTTTCTGGCTCTCCGCTGTCATACCCTGCTTTGCTATCATGCAAAGAATAAATCTTGTAGCACCGGTATTTTCTTTATAAACCGGTCCACGAAGCTTCTCCTCGAAAACAGCATCATCTGCAGAAACCGCCATCAGCTTTTCACGCAGTTTCGTATAAATAGTCTCGCCGGTATAGCTCTGCTTCTCCATCTCTTCGATGAAGGCCATGAACAAACGAGTTACATCTCGCGTAGGCGGAACGTCGGTCATGTTACGTCTTACAAAGAATGTGATCAGGAATCGGATTATCTTTACATATAACGCCTCATCTATCCCCAGCGCATCTTTTTTCTTATCCAGATAAAGCAGGAACAGATATGAAGGAACGCCTCCCACGCGCTGCAGGTCCAAGTACGCTTCCTTAACAGCCGCCGTAAGATCATCCGTATTTTGAAGAATGATTCTCGAATATATCTGTGCATTTTCATATACGTCGTCCAGGAACTTAGACGGGTCCTTAACTACAATCTTTTCATAGATATCCAGCATTGTAGATCTGGTCGCAATAGTCCCCAACGGATAGAGCCTATCATCGCCTTCTACAAGAAACGGAACATTCATATCCTTACGGAAGGCATTATAATTCTGTCTGAAGAATCTCTCCCTCGCGCTATCATCATCACCAAGCGCATCCATTATCTGGGTCCAACGGCCAAAGTAATAATCAAGATTATCACTGTCGGTGATGTCCAACCTGGCCAGGAGTAAGTTCTTTATCAGGTCAAGTGATGTAAGCGGCGTACCACGATCGTTTAATGACTCAAAAAGAGTGTACGCATCAGAGTGATTTGAGACCTCGATCATAACAAGAATAGCCGTGTTGACCTTCTCCAGAATCTCAAACATTGTAGCAACCTTATTATTGGAAGCTTCCAGTTCACTATCGATACGCCTCTTGAAATAGTTATAGCCTTGGAAGATTCTACGGTTACCAGCAAACTTAGGTGTCTGATGTGGCGCAATGATCTTCTTATCTGCAAGCAGTCCCATGTAATCCTCAAGGTTTTTATGCTGTACCTGAGGAACAATACGAATCTCAGACTGCGTCTTCTTTATAACAAGTTTTCTCTTTAATTGTAGGATATCGGATTGCTGATCTTCATCCAGAGAATCGCGGTTAGAGTCAAGAGTGACGTATAAGGCCGCGAGCAGAAGGCTGAGTGTAGTCAAACGCTGCTGACCATCAACCACTTCGAATTTCGGATTGTTCAGGGTGTCCTGTGTAGTATTAATGCAAATAATAGAACCCAGGAAATAGCCTGCTCCATTCTCCATCAAGTCATTAAACAGTTCTTCCCACTGCTTAGTGCCCCAAATATACTCTCTCTGATATTTCGGGATCTCATAAATCGTCTTAGACTCCGGATCAAGAATCTGAGAGATTGGATACTTGTTTACATTGATATTGTTAATATTCATGCTCTCACTCCGCTTCGTTATTTATTTTAGAGCCATCCGGCAGCACAAATCCCAGGTCAAAATCCACCCTGACAGCATCCGCGATCTGCTTTAATTCATCTACTGAGAGTGTATCCCTCTTTAGCTTCTTATTCAGATTCTGAGGTGTCTGTCCGATCCTGCGGCTGAGCTCCGCTAATGAAATATGCTGTTTCTTACAAAGCTCTCTAACCAGGTCTGATGTCTTCATCCGTAATATCCTCCAAATGTATATTATAAACCTCCAGGTTGATACTTTCAATGCTTTTGTATAGCCTTACATTAACAAAAAACACTCCGAGCATAAAATCCCACGCCCGGAGCAACCTTTTTGGAGTATTCATTTTTCTATCTCAATCTTGAGTCCCGCCTTAAATTCGACTTCGAAGTAGTTGTCAAAAAACAGTTATCTTTTGTGAAACAAAACTACGTTGTTGCCCTTTCTCCGAATAGCCCAACAGTGCATTGTGCATTTCGATTTGACCTCAACATAATCTTCATCGTAATCTTCGATTAATCTCAGCACCTGGAAATACGGGTCCTGAACTAATTTCTTTTCTCTCTCAGTTAGCAAGGACCGCTTCCTCCTGCAACAACGTAATCAACTCAACCTATGTGAATAACAATCCCGTCAACACAACCCCAGCCATATAACTATCCTGTCTCCACAACCTATCCCCGTAGACCACTTTCCACGAGAACGATTTTTCCTATATAAATAGTTGCATTTGACTTTGCCCAGAGCTCCCCAAAGGCACCCCTCCAGCAAAAATCCTTTGTTTTATGGGCTTCCAGAGGTTTTTACCGTTCTACCTTTGACAGCAATACTACCGTCTCAACGGTATTACCTCTTTCCCACAAAACTTTCCTTACTTCCTTACCGTCACGATATATCGGAAAATTGAACTCTATTGATTTCAACGGCATTTCCGACTCTCCGTTTGGGTATATTTGAATTTCTTTTATGAGATAAGAAATAACGCTTTTCTTTTCTTCATCACTCATTATAGCATAGAGCTTTCCAAAATTCTTCATTATTTTGTAAACATTCTCCAGAGTAATGGCTTCCATCTCAATAGAACTTCTTCGTAATTTTGCATCTTCAATTCGTTCCTCCAACTCAACAATCGTATCGTACAGCCCATCAAGTCTTAATGTCATATCGTGGATTTTTCTCTCACGATAACGGGCATCAGCAGGAAGATTATCAATCTCCCGTTCCAGACGAGCTTTATTCAAATCAACCTCCTTCAGCTTACTTTCATAATTTGCAATTTCCTTATCAACATTACTTGTATCTGTCTGTATTCCAATTCTGCTTTTTATCTCTCTGGCAAAGTACTTGTCACTTACCAACTCTTTGACTGCTTCAATAACAAGCGGCTCAATATCTGTTTTTCTCAAAGAAGCCTTATAATCACAATGATGTCCTCGCTCCTGCTTATTTCTCCCACATATATAATAATAGACTTCCTTATATGTACCGTCCTTATTTGTCCAAGCGTGTTTGTTAGTATACATTGAGCTTCCACACATAGGACATTTCAATACACCTGTCAAAAGATGCGACCTATCTTTGCCAACCTTTGACGGTTGCTTAATTCCCGTGGCGATACGCTTTGCACGAACCTTTTCCCATAATTCCTCGCTGACAATACCCTCGTGCTGTCCTTCCTCTAAAATATAATCATCGGTGTGAACCTGTTTATACTCGTTTTTAGTTCCTTTTACTTTCTCCCTTGTTCTTCTTCCGTAAGCAATTTTACCACAATAAACAGGATTATCTAATATCTGCCGTATAAGATGGCTGCTCCAAGTTTCCAATTTCCCATTCTGGCGTGGTATCTTTTTAATTCCTTGAAGATTAAGATATTTCGCCACTCCGCCAAGTCCAATATCAGAATTACCAAACTTCTCAAAGATAATGCGAATAGCTTTCGCTTCCGTTTCTTCTATTAAAAGCTGATTATTTTCAAGATAATATCCGTAAGGAGCAAAGCCACCATTCCAACCGCCCTGTCTGGCTTTTTCCCTGCGTCCATTCATTGTCTGCTCTATAATATTTTCTCTCTCAATTTCTGCAACAGCAGAAAGAACAGATATTAAAAGCTTTCCGCTTGTCTGTGATGAATCAATTCCTTCTTCAATACAAATAAGGTTTATGCCATAAGACTGAACGAACTCCAATGAATTTAAGATGTCTGCTGCATTTCTTCCGAAGCGTGACAACTTATATACTAAAATATAATCTATCTCTAATCCGTTTTTTATATCAGACAGCATTTTCTTAAATGCAGGTCGCCCCTCAATAGATTTTCCTGACTTTCCTGCGTCCTCATATACACCTACAATCTCCATTTCCTCTCTGTCTGCAAATCGTTTCAAACTATTTTTCTGACCTTCAAGGCTATATCCATCAACCTGCATTTCTGTACTTACTCTTGGATATAAAACACATTTCTTTCCCTCTCTGTTCATTCTGTTACCTCCGATAGTTTAGAAAAATGTGATATGTAAGGTTGCGTAAGATTACGCAACACAATCTAAATCTTGCAGAACTGATTTTCCGTATTTTTCAACTATCTGCACCATAGCACTGATAAAAGCGTCAAAGTTTTCCTTTTCATCAGCTACAATGTCAGGCTGCTGTTCTGCATTCTCTATTATTTTTACATTTTCCATCTGAATACCTCCGCAAGAGCAAAGCGGCTGTTCACTCTAAATTATAGAGATACAGTCGCCCTTTGGCGAATGTGCAAATCCACCCACACATTCACATTTACACATTTTTATCAATTCTTTTTTCAAGCGAAACGCTGATAGCCAGAGCTTTATCAACAGCAACAAGAAAACGCCCATCAAGGGTTCCTAAATACTCTTGCAGGCGTTGTTTATCAATGGTACGAATTTGCTCCAATAAGATAATGGAATCTTTATCAAGTCCATTGACATTGTGTACGATAGTGTGTGTCGGTAGTTTTTTCTTTGTTCCAATCTGTCCTGTAATCGCCGCTACAATGACCGTAGGGCTGTGCTTATTCCCTGTATCATTAGAAATGATAAGTACAGGTCGTGTACCGCCCTGCTCCGAGCCGATGACGGGGTTTAAATTTGCGTAGTAGATGTCGCCACGCTTAATGATTCTATCCATAGTGTTTGACCTCCCATTTGGATTTAGGCAGGAGCATCCTGCCTATGTAACAGCCAAACACAAGGAAGTATTTAAGGTCGGGAGCATATAAACAAAGCTCTGTTCTTATGACCGCCCTGTATCTGGCATTATGATAGGAAGCATTTCAATTTGTCCTCGACACCCCGAAATGCTATGGGAAGTCGCCAAACGGTCAGCAGCGAACTGACACCACGGGAGTTTCACCCCAACTGTCGGTCTGACAGAGCCGCCCTCATTGCCTGCGACAGTTTAATCACGCTCGGACTGTGACTGGACGGGAGTACCATTGTTCTCTTTGTGGGTTATGGCGGAATCGGGAGCTGCCCGATATTTTGAGTCGGCATTTATCGCTCTCTGCCTTTCGGCAGGTCATGGCGTACCGCTGCACACGCTTATGCTCATCACAATCACAAAGAGGAAGTATTTGGCGAATAGGTATTCGGTTGTCAAGGAACTGCCCAATCTTCGCCACACAAAGGAAAACTGGGTAAGAGTTTTTGTCCTCTCACCCAGTAGCCCGTGGGAAACCTCAAATTTCCCCTCTATTCAAAAAACTTTTTTATTTTTTCTTTGAGCCTGTCCATTCGCCTGTAAACAGCTTTTTCCGTGATACCGAGCTTCGATGCAATTTCTTGGGTAGAATAGCCCTGCATTTTGAGCAACAACGCCTGTAAAGTCTGCTTGTCCACTTTAATCAAAACGGCATAGAGCTTTTCGTTTTCAATGTCGGCAAGTAAATCCTCAACCGTTTTTGCTTCTATCGGTTGGTCTTGTTCTGCAATCTCCTCAAGGTATGTACCTGCGTCTTGCAAACGCTGATAATACCTCCTGTCGGAATTGAAAACCGCCCAGTCATGGATATGGAGCTGTTCAATAGCATCCTCGCTGACACCTAAACTTCGCAGTTTCTTTTCTTCGGCTTCTTTCCAGAGCCGCCATTTCCGTTCTTCTTTGGCTTTGTTGTAAGCCATAATCTGTTACCTCCAATCTGAATTTTTTTGTAAATCCAGATTGAAAGGCGGAGAACGGCATCCCACGGCAGAAATAGCCCTGCGGCGTATTTCTGCAAAAAACGACAAAAGAAAATCCGCAAAGGTCGTCAAACCAATGCGGATATAGGTGTTATTGTTTCTATTATATAGATATTTAGCTTCTACCTGTGAAGCAGAATACTCCTTCGCTGAAGCAAGGATTTTTTTAACAGACTATCCTCGCTAATCCGTGTTGCTATGTAGAAAGCTACTGCTTCTGATAAGCAGTGAATTGTCGGTACTTGACCAACACATAAGAAATCCCTCCAAACTCAAACGGGTCTGGAGGGATTTCTGTTTATCTGAGCGTGAAGAAACAGCCCACCAAAAACACCGTTTTTTTTATTCAGTGGGTTTCTTTCTTTTTTTAACTATTTTTCCGAGCTTATAAGCCTTACTTGATAAACGGTAGGATAATAAAAGATAAGTTCTTCATCAAATGAGTCTTTCAATACCACCATTACGGTATCACCTCGACTAAAATCTGTAATTGATATTATATTATCTTCTTCGTCTACTAACTTAGTGCTATCACTAATTAAAAGTGAATTAAATGGACTTCCATAAATCTCTGTTGTCCGTTCAACTATCAAACGGATTTCGCCATCTGATTGAGTAACAGTTTCTTGAACAATCGCCTCAAATGACATTTCAGACCATTTAGAAACTTGATTAATTGTGATTACAGCAACAATTATCATAACAAATAGAACAACTCCGATGATAATCAATTTTTTCTTTTTCATATCTCTCCTTATGCAACTTGATGTTTCTTAAATCCTAATCTGGCAAGTGGAAGCGTTATTACTGTTAATGCAGCATATACTATTACCCTCATAGAAAATGTATCCAATACCAACCCTCCAAACTGATAAGAAATATATTTACCTAATTCGGGGATAGTTGCACGATAAGGTAATAAAAACAGAGTAAGGTTATATATTCCTGTCGTTCCATTTGGTGCCAAGAACAACGGAATGAAAAGTATTGGTACAAGTACAATCAAAACAAGATAAGGACTTTTCATTTTTGCAGATAAAAGGAGCGTCAGCCCAATCATTGCCAACTGTACCAAGTAAATAACGCCTACATTGATTAGAGTCGCCTGCAGAAATGTAAACGGATATGGGATTGATAAACCAGCTGCCTGCAACGGTAAATTCCACCCATCTATACCAAATGCAATTAGCGGCAATCCACACGCCACAATAATGTGAAGTACAAATGCAATAGTTCCGAACAAAAGAGAAGCTAAAATTTTTGCCGTTATCAATTTTGTTTTTCCGTATTTCCCAGACAAAATTACAGCATCAGTACCTGCTTGATATTCGCCAGAAAAAACGGGAGCTATCACAATGCAGATTGCTAATATAGCAAACATTAAAAGTTCAAAAGAAGTTGTAATAATCTCCCAACCTTCAAAATAGCCATATTTTAACGGCATATTTATATTGCTTGCCATATTTCTCCAATAATCTTTTTGCTCGTTGGATAAATTAGAAGATGGAGCATTGAGTATGTTTTCCCTCTTGCTTTCCATTGCTTGATAGAAATCTGCTCCGTTTGATACATCTAAATCTGGCATACTATTATAGCCAACATATTCATTGGGCTTACTATAAGCTTTTGCAATCAAAGTAAGCATTTTTTCTCTCGGTGCAATGTTGTTCCAATAGGCATCGCCTATTAAAAACTGTTCATTTCCATCTGTTCCTATATTATCTGGATTTTCAAAAAGTTTCTGCACATCCTGGATTGTTTCGGTTACATAGTCCTCAGTCAAAGGAACAGCATATTTCTCGGCTTGTGCCTTTTCGTATGCAATACCCTCTGTGCCTTTTATAACACCGTATTGATTATAGGTCTGATATCGCATAATAGGTAATCCAAAAAGAAACGCTGTTAAAAGTAAACTGACCACCATAACAATTAAAGTTGACTTTTTACGCAAAATTTTTAAAAACTCATATTTAATCAACATACTTATTTTTCCTCCTGTTCCTGTGTTTCTTCGCCAAAATGATACAAAAATAAATCCTCCAAACTTGGCTCTACCGTATAGGCATCTGCTGATGGTGCGGTTTCATTTACAATGCGTAATCGTACCATATTATTTTCGTGATGAAGATTGACAACAGAAAAATGCCTGCTATATTCATCAGCCTTTCTTTCAGGGACAAATAGTTCCCAAACCTTTCCTTGAATGTGGTCTGTAACCGTGGTCATCGGCTCTTGCAAAATGAATTGTCCCTGCTTCATCATCAAAATTGTATCAGCGATATACGAAACATCTGATACAATATGTGTAGATAATACAACAATTTTTTCTTTTGCTAAATCAGATATAATATTACGAAAACGCACCCTCTCTTTTGGGTCAAGTCCTGCTGTCGGCTCGTCTAAAATAAGGATAGATGGATTATTTAGCTCTGCTTGTGCAATGCCCAAACGCTGTTTCATACCTCCCGAATAAGATTTAATTTTCTTGTCCGCTACATCTTTCAGATTTACCATATTGAGTAAATCTTCCGTTCTGGATACTGCTTGTCGTTTATCAAGACCTTTTACAGCAGCCATATACATCATAAACTCACGTGCAGTAAAATCGGGATAAAAGCCGAAATCCTGCGGCATATAACCTAAATGGGTATAATATCGTTCTCCTAATTCACCAATCGACTTTCCGTTTAATCTGATACTGCCAGAGGTTGGTTTTAGCACGCCGCATATCATTCGCATAAGGGTTGTCTTACCCGCACCATTCGCTCCAAGAAGTCCATAGACCCCAGATGTTAATGTCGCACTCACATTGTTTACAGCACACTTTGTCCCGTACTGTTTATTTAATTCTTGTAACTGTAATTCCATACAAAAACCTCCTGTCCATTTTAATAGGCATAAAGAAAAGGCAGCCTATGCTTATAGCATAAACTACCCATCTTAGGTGTGGCTTTTGCGTATCTTAATTTAACCTTAACTATTTTCTTTGTTCTGGAATGGAAATCTCAAACTTTGTCCCTTTCCCACGCTTACTGCTCACTGTAATATTCCCACCGTGAAGCTCTATAATCTGTTTTGCAATAGCAAGTCCAAGTCCGCTGCCCTCAGATTTTTCTTTCGTACTTGTTCCCCTATAATATCTGCTAAAGAGTTCTGGTAATTCATCTTCACTTATCCCTACTCCGTTATCACAAATTGATATATGGACATTGCTTTGAACATCTATACGAGTAGAAATCAATACTTTTGTTTCGGGCGGATTGTGTGTCAATGCGTTTATGATAATATTCTGAATGGCACGGCGGAATAAATCTGGGTCAATCAAAACAATACATTCATCAGTATTGCTTTCAAATTCAATATTGCGGTTTGAGAAAGCAGGGTCATTCACTATATCAATAACCAACTCTCTTATGAAGCGTGTGAGTTGTGTTTCTTTTGGACTATACGCAAATGCACCAGAATCCAACTGATAAGTCATTTTCAAATCGTTAATCAGCTTCTCTGTATGATTGACATTCCTTAAAATGATTTCTCCATATTCTTTTGAAGTTTCACCTGTGAGATTGGAACTGTCCGTAAGCAGCTCTGCATATCCCTTAATCGGAGAAAGTGGCGTTTTTAAGTCGTGTGTAATATTGGTTATCCATTCTCTACGTACCCGTTCTGTATCTTCATTTACTTTATCGGCGTGTCGAATATCAAAATACATTTTATTTAATTCTTGATAGACTTCGCTGAATATGCCATTTTCTTTTAACGGCGTATAAGTACGATGTGATATTCCGCTTATACCTTTTGTAACCTTTGACAGCTTACGTGAAAGCCAAACACTGTAAGCAAAAATAAAAATCATTAAAATCCCGAATCCGACCATAGTAAGCAGCTTTGCCGCTGGAGAAAGCCGTGAAATTCTTGAGCCGTTATAATAGAGCATATATTTCCCAATATCATACGGAAATCCAACAATGTAACTACATTCTTTGTCTGTATCATCAAGGATGTTTACAAACAGCGTATAACCATTTTCATAATCGCTTGTAGTAAGTGCAAGCAACTCGGCGGCGGTATATTTTGTAGGAAAGTTTTCTGGCTTATTATGAGAGAATATTTCTTCGCCGTTTTCATCAATAAACTGAATCCATAAACCATATTCGTCCAGTCGCTTCAGACCTTTTTCTTCTATCGTTAGCTTTCCATTTTCATAGGTTGTCCACACCGTATAGCTATTTGTAAAATTCTTCGGAAAATCTGTGATACTGATTCCATATGGCTCAGGAATTGAGAATATGTAATAAAACAAGCCGATTGCCATTATGCAAATCATTAAAATCAATGTGATAATAAAAGCTACTGTTCTGCCAAGCAACTTATATTTTCTTTTACTTTTCATTTGGATTTACCAACTTATATCCTAAGCCTTTCATTGTAATAATGTATTGTGGAGCAGTAGGATTATCTTCTAATTTTTCACGCAAATGGCGGATATGCACCATAATAGTGTTGTCGCAACCAAAGCTGTCCTCTCCCCATACAGTTTCATACAGGCGTTCTCGGCTGATAATCCGCCCTACATTTTGAGCTAAATATTGTAATATTTCAAATTCTCTTGCAGTCAATTCGATTTCTTTATTGTTTTTCATTACTCGGCAGCCGTCAGCGTCAATCATCAGTTCGCCTATTCTGACAGAGAAATCTTGTTTAGGATTGTACTTGTATTCTGCACGGCGTAATTGTGCTTTCACCCTATATGCAATTTCTTTCGGACTAAATGGCTTTGTTACATAATCATCACCGCCGACAGCCAATCCAAGTATTTTATCCAACTCGTCATTTTTAGAAGAAAGAAAAAGAATTGGACAATGCGAAATTTCACGGATTTTCTTACACACCTCATAACCGTCAATATCGGGAAGCATAACATCTAAAACAATAATGTCTGGATTTATTTCTTTACAAGTATTTATAGCAGACAGCCCATTATCAATTTTCGTAATATTACAATATCCCTCTATGGTAAGAGCCTTATCAAGCAAATCTAAAATATCTGGTTCATCATCGACAAGCATTATTTTATATTTATTCATCTAACAAATCTCCTTTTGTTCCAAGTTGTTTCTCTTTATTCATTTTATATCGACCATCAGCAGGCTTATTAGCGTCTTTAGGTATCAGCCAAGTATTGCCCATTTTAACTGCCCCATCAATTCGCTTATCATTACAATACTGTAAAATCCGTCTATCTGATATGCCCCATTTTGCGGCTGCTTCTTTTGTGGTAATGTAATCCATATCGCACCTCCTACATAATGATATACATTATACTTCGTTTGTCCGAAGAATACAAGTGTGCAAATATGAATTTTCTTCTCTTGCAACAGGAGATAATATCTCTTGTTATAGGAAATGTCACTTTCTTTAATAAGAAGTGAGATTTCTGTACAATATAGAGTAGAAAATTCAAGGACAGGTGGTGATTAAATGGATGGCAGAGATAACAACTTCGGTATCGACTTTGCACCGATTGGGCAGGCGATTAAAAAAGCCCGTATTGCACAAAATATGACAAGAGAGCAATTAGCAGGCATCATAGAATATTCCATCCGTCACGTTCAGTCCATTGAAAATGAGGGTCAGTTTCCGAGCATACAGCTTTTTATTTATCTTGTCCGTATGTTTCATATTTCGCTTGATGAGTTTATTTTCGCTGACGAAAAAGTAGAAAAGACTTCTCAACGCAGACAGCTCGATACGTTACTTGATAAACTTGATGATAAAGAGCTTGCAATTATTGAAGCAACCGCAAATGGTCTATGTAAGGCAAAAGAGCCAGAGGAATAAAAAACCTCTGGTTTTTCTTTTGCCCTTTTTTAATAGGCAGGTACGCCGTAACCGTAAATCACGCTGCTGCCGATAGCATAGCTGTTCTGACGACAAGCATCGCCAGAATTACCCTCAACAGTATAAACTGTTCCGTTCTCAACACGCTCCACAAGTCCAACGTGGTCTGTTTCTCCATCGCCCTCCCAATCAAAGAAGATGATGTCGCCTGCCTGCGGCTCATAGCTTCGGTCTTGCCATTGCCCGTTGCCCTTAAACCAATTCGAGCCGTCCACACAGCCTGCAAATTTCGGGATAAGCCCGCTTTCGATATAGCCACATTGGTCGGCACACCAAGATACAAAGCAGGCACACCATTCCACACGGCTGTCAAAACCGTACCACGACCAATAAGGCTGACCGCCCTCATTGCCGAGCTGCGTTAAGGCAACCTCCACAATGGCTTGATTGCCGCCGCCCGTAAATGCCCGTCCGTATGGATAGTACCGCAGGACGTGGGAAACATACTGCGTATCGCCGTAGCTGTCCCACCCTAAGCGTTCTGCCTGTGTAGTAGAAAACTCTACCGCATTGGCATAGGAATATCCTCCATAGTTGGTTTTCGCCCACGAGATATAGCCGTTTCCGAAGTTGTAGCCCTGCAAAGCAAGTTTGATACGCTCCATATCAATCGGGTTTTCCACTTCCGCATCACTCAGGCAGGCGGCTAAATTCTGGATACCTACATTGATGGAATACTCTGGGTCAGTAATGCCGTTTGGCGTATTCGGGTAACGGGTATTATATCCGCACTCGGAAGCCTGCATCGGGTCATTCCCACGCCCTCCAGATTCCTGCATCATCACCGCCTTAATCAGCTCCATATATTCAGAAATGCCGTGCTGCCTTGCATACTGCTGTATCAAAGGCTCATAGGCTTCCACCTCGGCACTGACTGGCGTATAGGAGTTGCTGTTGCCGCCACCGCCGAATAAGGATATTGCACATCCAAGCAGCACAATGATAAGGATAATCAAAACCGCAACCCAACCGCCTGCGATAATGGCAGAAATTAGAGCCTTTGTGCCTGCAATGATTGCCTTGACAGCGGCGATAGTCGCTCTGACCGCCGCCTTTGTCGCTTGGGCGGTAGCCTTTGCCGTTGCCTTCGCTGCCTGTGCTGCCTTTTGTGTCGCCTTAACAGAAGCCTGTGCGGTTTTCTGTGCCGCTTTTGCCGAAGCCTGTGTGGTCTTAATCGCCGCCTTTGAGGTGGAATGAGCCGTTTTAACACCTTTTTCGGCTGACTTTACCGTACCTTTGGCGGCAGTCTTGACCGTTTTTCCTGTACTTTTGGCAGACTGTTTTATCGTCTTTTCCACCTGCCGCTTTGTCTTTATGGTCGGGGCAGGGGTGTCGGGAACAGCCGCACGGTTAGCGGCACTTTGACGGACAGCAGAGCCGCTTCGTACAGAAGCCGCCTGTGCCTGTTTCTGCTCGGCAGCTTTCATTGCCCGTTTGGTCTTAAAGTCCGCAATCTTATCCTTTGCCTTGACGACATTTTCCTTTGTGGTCTGCACACTTTTCTGACCCTGCTTATTGAATTGATGGATGCCCTCGTCCTTGATACAGTCAGCCGCATAGGACACCTTATCGGAAGCATACTCGGTGGCAGAGCTTTCCTCAGAATAATAGCCCTGTTCCGCCTTATCCTTTGTCTTGGCATAGGCAGATTTCATACGCTCACCTGCGATAGCCGCCTTGTCAATGGTCTTAATCGTACCCTTGACCGCATCTCTGGTCTTTATATTCGCCATACAAAACCTCCTTTCCCAGAAGTTTTGCGGTCATATCAAGATACCTTTTTCGCCACCACCACAAGCCTGCCGTTCTGGGCAGAATATTCACAGGTGGAAAGGGTAATCAGCCTGTCGCCATATGCGGCACTCACGCCCGTATCATACAGGGAAAGCTCCTTACACTTGGCAACATACGCATCAAAGGCTTCTTCATTTTCTGCATCCACAAAATCGTAATAGCGGAAGCCCTCCGAGCTGTACGCAACAGTCTTGAACACAGCCACGATTTCATATTCGCCCTGCTCGGTCAGCGTATCAAACTGAATGGTCTTGTGCTTTTCATAAAAGCTCTTTGCCTTGTAGTCCTCCAACGCTCCAAACATCTTGCCACCCTTGATGTGATGACCGTAAATCACAAGATTGTCGCTCTCTGAAAGGTTGCAGTTCTCTTGGATATAGGGCGTTCCCAAATCACTGTACGCCTTTTCAAAGTTGTGCTTCAGATAGAAATTCGGATTGTTCGGGGTCTGCATCACAGGATAATTGAGCTTCGTGCCGGCAATGGAAATCCAACCGACCATATCCTCATTTTGCAGATACAGCTCGTTGTATTTCGCAAGCACATCTTCGCCCTCACTGACAGGCGTATCCTCTGGGATTGCTTCTTCGGGAGCCTGCTCCACAAGCTCCGCCATCTGTTCAAAGGCTTCCGTCTGTTCCTCCACCTGTGCATAATGGTGATAAATCTGAAAGCCGCAAAAAACCGCCGTACCCAACAGGGCAACAGCGGCAGCGATACAAATCTGCATTTTATATTTTTTCATAAGCTTATCCTTTCTCATCTTGAATGTTCCGTCTGCTGTTTCGGTGCAGGAAGCTCCCTGCAATACTCTGGATACCTTACCTTGATTCCCTCCATAAAGTAGGGGGCAAACTCACAGCAGAATAAGTCCTCTGGCGTGAAGTCCTGCGGACGCTCCTTATCGGTGTATCCGTTCCAGAGGTTAAAGGCAAGGTGGCAGACCTTGACCGTGCCGCTTGTCTGCCAGCCGCCGTGCATACCCTCTGGTTCAATACAGTCCATCTTAAAGTCAAACATCTGGTTAATGTTTGCCCTCGTTTCTGCGGCAATGCCCATTACATAGAAAAAGGCTCTGTGATAACAGTCGTTTACTTTGCTCTTGTTCATCATTTCCAGAAAGAAATCCCGATGAGCTGCAGAGCGAAATCGGATATTAGACATTGAAAATTCTCCTTTCCTAAACCTCACCAAATTTAGTTGTCATCAATTTATAAAGCTCGGTGTTTCGTGGGAACTTGTTGACAAACGGCACAAGAGAGCTGCCGACTTTGAGCAAGCCCTGTCCTGCACCGACATTCGTGATATAGCTCATCTGAAGGTCAGAGATATTAAGGAGCTTGGCAAGCTCAATCCTGTCGGTAGACGCTTGGTTGAGCATAATAATAAACTCGGAGTTTGCAAGCATTGTCCTCGCCGTATGGCTCTGTAAGAGGTCGTCAACATTCTGCGTAATACCCGTACAGTACGCACCGTATTTACGCACACGCTTCCAGAGGGTAAAGAGAAAATTCGCAGAGTATTCGTGTTGGAAAAGCAGATAAATCTCATCAATGAAAATAAATGTGTTCCTGCCTTTGGCTCTGTTCTGTGTGATACGGTTTAAGATGCTGTCAAGGACAACAAGCATACCAATAGGCTGTAACTGCTTGCCTAAATCTAAAATGTCATAGCAGATAAGTCGGCTCTTGGTATCCACATTGGTGTGCTTGGCAAAGGTGTTGAGAGAACCGTCCGTAAACAGCTCAATGGCAAGGGCGATTTCCTGTGCTTCTGGCTCGTTCTGCTTTAACAGCTCCTCACGGAAGTCCTGCAAGGTGGGCGGCGTTCCCTGATAATTGCCCTGCTGATAGTAGCGGTACACGCTCGCCGTACAGCGGTCAATGATAGACTTTTGCTTTGCCCCCAGAGTGCTACCGCCGATGAGCTGCTCGCAGAGGGATAAAATAAACTCCGATTTGAGGATAACGGGGTTTGCACCGTCGCCGTAATCGGAGTTCATATCCATAGCGTTGATATGGTTTTCACTTGTGGCAGAGATGTGAATGACCTCGCCCTGCATCGCTTTCACAAGGGGCGAATATTCTCGCTCTGGGTCTATAATAATCACATCAGCGTTAGGGTCTGTGAGAATGATATTCGTCATTTCCTCTTTCGCCGTAAAGGACTTGCCTGCACCAGACACGCCGAGGATAAAGGAATTGCCGTTCAACAGGTGGCGGCGGTTGGCGATAATCATATTTTTGCTGATTACATTCTGTCCGTAATACACGCCGTTTTCGTGATAGATTTCCTGCACACGGAACGGGATAAACACCGCAAGGCTTTCCGTAGTAAGGGTACGCAGAGCATCTATCTTTCGCACACCAAATGGCAGGGCTGTATTGAGTGCGTCCATCTGCTGATATTTCAGCACCGCAAACTGACAGAGGTGCTTTCTTGCCGTAGTAAGCAGGGCTTCGGTGTCATTGTCAAGCTGTTCCTTAGTTTCCGCCGTATGCACCATTGTCAGCACCGCAAACATCATTCTCTGGTCACGGGTGGTCAGGTCATCTAAAAACTCCTTGCTTTCTTTCCGCTGCTGTTCAAGGTCATAAGGGATGACCGCCGAAAAGTTATTGTTCTGGTTTTGCTTTCTCTGCCAGTTCGTGATGTTAGTTTCCACACCTAAAAGACGGTTTTCCACCTCACGCACCGCTTCATCTGTGGGAACGGGAACGACATCCACGGACAACATCATATTTCTGTTCAGCTCGCAAAGCTCGGCTACCATACTGTCCTTGATATAGGCAGCATATTCTCTGAGGAAAATCACACGCCCGTATCGGTTGCCGATTCTGAAATAGTCCTTTTCAAACTCAAAGGTATCGGGGCAGATATAGTCCTTGAAATCGTGACCTTTTTTCATACTCTGCACCATATCAAAGCAGAATGCCGTTTCCTCGCCTGTGCGGTAGAAATCGTGGAAGATACGGAGCTTTTCTTCTGCGTCAAGCTCGGTGGATTTTGAGCCGAGCCTTGAGAAATGCCCGATAAGGTCAGCTCCCACACGGGCAAAGTAGTGTCGTGCTTCTTCGATATTCTTCTTGCAGACGGATATGGTCACATACTTATCCTGCACGATAGAATTAGCTCCTGTCGCTTTATCAAGGAGCATTTTGTTGTATTCTGTGCGGTACTTATCCAAACCGTCCTCCGCCATAGGGATTAAAATGGTCTGCTCAAAGTCCGCCTTATTCAAGCGGCGGTTGTTGATAGTGATTTTCGTGGTCGCACCGCTGTCGAGGGCATTGAGAAGCTCCGAATACTCAAGGAACATCGCTTCCTTGTCCTCACGGCTTGCCACGGCATAGTTTATATCCTCAAACTTAAAGGTCTTTGCATACTTGTTCTTGCCCACAAGGAAAATGCCGTCCTCCCAGATTGTCTTAATGGGGATAACCGCCTGCACCGACTTCGGCACAACAAATTTCTCCTTGTCCTGCTTGAACAGGTTTCTAAGCGTTTTTATCATAGTCTGCCTCCTTACGCTTTTTTGATTTTCTTGGTTTCTTTTTCTCTGCCTTCACCGTCTGCCGTTTCTGCTTCTTTTGAGCAACAGGCAAACCTTTCTCACGGGCTTCGATATTAGGCTTCAATGCTTCATAGTAGAGATTGTCTGGCAGGAACATCAGCTTTTTCGGCATCAAAAACTCTGACTTAATCCACGCCCAGACAAACTGCTCGGCGGTCATACCGTTGTATTTCACAAAGCCCATCATCGCAAAGGGCGAAGCACCTAAGATACATACCCAACTGAGGGTTTCTGTTCCGAAATGCGGACGGAGCAGGAAAAACAGACCTACAGCCACGCCGCAGGCAAGGGCAGAAAAAATGAACTGCCTTAGTGACAGTCCAAAAAACATACTTTCCGTGTAGTTACGGATTTCCTTATTTATCTTGACTTCCAATAGGTTGCACCTCCTTTACAAGCCCATCATTTCACGGACAACACGGTCTGCCATTTTGACCGCACCAACCAAAACAAGCATATTAAATACAAGCTCTCCTATATAGCTCCACACCATTGATACTGCCGCAGCGTTGGGGTCAACCGCAGGGGGCGTGGCTGCGAACAGAGAAAAGATAATGCAGGCAAGGACGATGATTGCTCCCTCCAGACAAACGGCGGCATAGCTTTTTATAAAACTCTTGCCGACACTCTGGCTCGGCTCTCCTGCAAAAGTAGATAACGGCACGGGAGCGATTGCGGTATAAAGGTAAAGCTTGAAAAATCGTCCGTAAACCGACATTATCATAATGAATGACAGAACCGTAATGAACAGACCGCCTATAAGCGTAACCGCCCATAGAGGAATACTCTCAAAAAATCCGCACTCCTCAACGGCAGTTACAATCTCCTGCGGTAGTACTGTCTGTGCTGCTGTACCGAAACCTACGGTATTCATTATGGTGGAAATCACGCCCTGTACGATATTAAACAGAGCCATCATCAGCTCCAAGCCATAGGTTACAACACCTTTGGCAAGGGCAAATCGAATAAAGAGTTTGAGTGCGTGCTCGGGCTTCTTGACTTCTGCAAAACTACCGCAGGTACGCATTACGCCTACGACAAAAAACAATACGAGCAGGGCAAGCCCGATAGCCTGCAACGCACCGTGGATATTGACGATAACTGACCATATCGTACCGCCCTTAAACTGCTCTGGAGATTGGGTAACGAGCTGCCATATTTCCGCTAATTTCTCATTCCAAGTATTCAGAGCGTTTTCTAAATTCTGTACGACCCAATTATCAGACACTTAAACCACCTCCGTTCTTAAAATAGCCTTACGGAGCAAACCGCAAAGCGGATCTGCCCCGTAAGCTCTGTCTTGTGTCTTTTTATTGTCTGATATTAGCCTGTGATAAGAGTCAAAATCTCTTTTGCAAAGGTAATGATGACGCCGCCTGCAAGGGTCAAAAAGCCGTTTGCTCTCTGGGACGGGTCGTGAGATTTGAGCGAAAGACCAATCTGTACGATACCGAAGCCGAGCAAAATCATACCGACAGCACGGATTAAACCGAAGATAAAATCGGAAAGGTTGTTGACTACGGTAATCGGGTCGTTGGCAGCAAAGGCTGTCACGGAAGTTCCGAGTACCATTGTGACAGCGAGTACCGCCACGCAGTAATGACGAAATCCCTTTTTTAACTTGCCCGTCATCGGCAGTTTGGTGGTTTCCTTGTTCTGGGTGTTCTTCTTGTTAAAATACTTCATAGATAAATCCTCCTTAAATTTTGAATTGTTCCTCCAAGTCCTCCTCGGACAGAAGTTCATAAGATGTTTTAACAGGCTTTACGCTTACAGCGTTCTTCATCAAAGCGTTGTCAAATACAAGGGTTGCGACAGCCTGCGTCGGTTCACCGTGGATATACGGCGGCTGACCTCCGTCAGTTGTCAGTTTCACATTCGGGTGCTTTAAGATGTCATACTTAAAGTCCATAACAGGGCGTTCTCCACGAATAAAAAGAAGTGCGTAGCGGTTATCAAGCATACGCACTTCGTCTGGTGTCATCAGTTCACGCCCTGATATTTGATAGTTGGTAGAATAGTTACCGCTTCGCCCCGTACTCTTTCCGTAGGTGTTGGTATCAATGGTTTCCTTGCCCAAAAGTTCCGACACATACTTGTGTGTGCTTTGTTCGTTACCGCCCAGATACAAAAACTCGTCGCAGTTGCCCACAATGCTTTCCCATTGCTTCTCAAACAATGCTTTGAGCTGTGCCAAGTTTTGCAGAATGATACTGACCGACACACCTCTGGAACGCATAACCGAGAGTATCTTATCAAAGTCATCGGGCAGCGAAACATTGGCAAACTCGTCCATTATAAAGTGGCAATGCACGGGCAGGCTTCCGCCGTACTTGTGGTCGGCAAGATAGAAAAGCTGTTGGAATAGCTGCGTGTATAAAATCGACACAAGGAAATTGAAGCTCGTGTCGTTGTCGGGTATCAGAGCAAACAAAGCGACTTTCTTCTCGCCCAAACTCGGCAGGTCAAGCTCGTCGGTTGCGGTTAAACTTGCAAGGCTCTCCAAGTTGAATTTTTCAAGCCTTGCCGCAAGGGTTATCTGGATACTCTTTAAGGTCTTTGCAGAGCCAGAATGGTAATCCCTGTAATACTTTAAGGCGATATGCTCTGGGTTTACCATCTCCAGACGGTCAAACAATTCGTCCAGAGGGCTTACATAGCTGTCGTCGTCCTCACGGACTTCGCCTGCACGCAGAAGCTCCATTACCATCGGGAAATTCTGTTCCTCTGGCGGTGCTTCGTATTTCAGATAGAACACCAGAGATAGCAGGAGCATACTTGCCGCCGTATCCCAGAACGGGTCTTGCGACTGGCTTCCTTTCGGCGTGGTCGCCTTAAAGAGATTGGTCACAAGCCGCTGCACATCGTTGTCGTTCCTTAGATACACAAAGGGATTGTAACAATAGCTCTTTTGCATATTGATTAAATCAAGCACACGCACCTCATATCCTTTCTTCTCCAAAAGACCGCCTACATCTCGGACGATTTCGCCTTTCGGGTCTAAAATTACCATTGAGGTATTGCACTGCATAGCGTTCGGCTTGCAAAAGAACCTTGTCTTGCCTGCACCAGAGCCGCCGCACACAAGGATATTCAGATTTCTTCTGTGCTTTTTCCCGTCCAGACCGATACGAACATTCTGGGTCAGCAGCTTATTTGCTGACAGGTCTTTATCCCGATATTTTTTGTTGACTGCCCCTGCGTCGCCCCATTTTGCAGAGCCGTGTTCCTCACGCCTGCGGTAGTTCCTGCGTGTGGAGAGATAGATACCGATACCCATACCGTAAGCAAGCAGAAAAATAAGGACAGTTTTTAGGCTGTCCTCACACACCGTTACGGAAAACGGATTATTCATTGCTTGGGGCAGGCTTCGCACTATCTCTACCAGACCGCCGCTGACAAAAGGTGCTGTCAGCAGGGCAAACCACACGACAGGAACGATACCGCAGAGTGCAAGGATTAAGCTCGCTTTCTTATCGCTATCGTTCCTCACGGCACTTACAGGGCATAACCCTTACCTTTCGTGTAGGAGCGTGAGCCACCGTGCTTATCAAATCGTCAACAGGGTCGGTGGGGCGTTCCTCCTTGACTTGCTGATTACGCAGGGTGTTTAAGGCATTCAAAACGATATTCTTATCGTACCTGTCAAGGGCGATGTGGTATCGTTCTTCTTTCATAGGCTGCACCTCCGATTATCTTTCCTGTTCTTTGTTTCTGGCAGGCTTGTTCTTTTCCATACTCTTATACATTTCCGACTGCACCTCGCCCAGAACATCACGCATAGAACCAAGCTCGCTCTTGAAATCCTGCGTTTCCATTTCGGCATACTCTTTCGGGAGTCTGTCAAAGTTAAAACCTCTGGTATCCACGCCGTAACGGGAGCTGACCATATAGGCAACGCAGTAGGCTTTGAACTCGGAAGCATTACGGCTCTCGTTGTACTTAAAATCATAAACCGCCGCAGCGACCTCCTTTGACATACTGACGAAAAGCTGTTCTTCATTCAAGCCTGTGCGGATAAAGATAGTCTGCTGTTCGCTGTCATAATAGGCAGGAAGCTCAAGGTCATCAACAGGCTGAAACGGAACGGGGCTTGCGTCAATCATTGCGGACACAAGCTCACGCATTGATTTCGGCTCTGCGGCTTCCTGCCTGTCCTTTGCCGAGGTTTCGGAAATGTCATAGACCGCTTTGGCGTTATACGATACCGCCTTTGTGCCGTCATCACGGAGATATTCTTTACTCGGCTCAAGGATAGTGATTTTCTGTGCGTCCTTGTTCACATAGACACGGCTCTGTTTCCACTTGCCGTAATCTTTAAGCTGTGTCGCTTCGGGCATTTGTGCCGATACCAGAACGGCATTGGCAACGGAGTAGCGGTCAAAACGCCCCTGCACATCAAGATACTGACGGAAGCTGTCGCCGTTTACCGCCATTTCCGAACAGGTGTTGTCAATCAGCTCATAGGCTTCCTTACGCTCCGCCTGTTTCTGTGCCGCCCACTGTTCTTTGTCATACGGCTTATTACCGCCGCTGAAAACATCATAAATACTCATACTGTTTATCTTTCTCCTTTCGATTTTTTAGGGGATTTTCTTTTCGGTGGCTGCTTATGCTCAGTCTTGCCGACTTTACCTTTTGCCCTGTCGGAAGCCCTGCTTTTGTCCTGGGCAACAGGGGCGTCGGCTTCCTGCTCTTTGCGGCTCTCCTTGATTTTCCGCAATTCCTCTTTGACGGACGGTTTCCTGTCAGTCATAGTAGCCCCCTCTGCGGACTTGCTTGGCTTCTCGGATAAAGGCTCGGACGGAGGGGATTTTTCTGTCTTTGCCACCGAGGGGTTTTCTGTAGAGTTTTCCTCCTTTTGCGTTGGCTTGCCCATAAGAGCGTCGAGCAGCTTATCTTTCTCTGCCTTTTCCTGCACGCCGATGTCTGGCTCTGGCATATCGATTTTTTCATCCTTACTTTTCTCAACCTCCGTCACAATGGAAGCGGTATCCACCGAAGCAAGGTTGAAGCGTTCCACAATACGGCTGATTTTCGATGCGTCCTCGGCACGGGCAATCACATCCACCTCCGCATTGGGGTCTTTGTTCTTACGGTCAGCCAAAACGCAATAGAGAACGCCGTATTTTTTCGCCTCCTGCGTAAAGCGTTTCAAGTCCTCATTCTTCACGGTAAAGACTTTCAGCTCCTTGCCAGAACGGAGCATACTTGTCAGCCTTGCTTTACCTTTGGTTTTCTGTTCCTCTTTGAGAATGGAATACAGAAGTACAGCGATATTCTTCGCACCTGCACCTGTCAGTTTTGCGGCAACCTCAAATCCCTCTAAGCTCATCCTCACGATTTGTTCCGCCGCATCGCCGCCTGTGTTCATTCTTCATCAGCTCCTTTCGTTTAATTTCCTGTTCATCTGCCCGCACTGTCTGCAATTTTTCTTTGAGCGTACCGCTACGGGCGGCGATACCCTCGCAGAGCCTGACCTCCTTTCTGATTTCGCCAAGCCTTTTTGAAATGTCGGAGATTTGAGCCTTGACCGCTTCTTTTTCTTCGCCGCTTAATTTGCGGCTCTGGGAATAAAGTTCCTTACGCTGTTCGGTCAGCTCATTCTTTTCCGTTTCCAAAGAGCCTTGATAGGACAAAAGCTGCTCTGCGGTGTCAATGTGACAGCGGCAAAGCAGCCTTGTTTCTTTTGTGATAGCGTCCATTTTCATAAGGTCGTCCCTGAGAATATAATGGAGCTTCGCATAATTTTGTTTTCTGCCCTTCGGCAGGATACCGAGCTTGTAGCAGTAATGGAGATACAGCCCACGCAAGCCCCCGATTTTTCTCGCTCCAGACAAAGAACCTTTAAGTCGATAAGCTTTGACCTGTTTTGTCGGCTCGGTAAATCGGTTAAACTTTACGGCGTAGGAGTTTTCACGGATACGCTCCATAATTCGCTCGTTGGTATAATCCTCTCCGAGCTTGTATAACCTCTTGGGGCGTTTCCAACCTCTGCCGATAATCGTCCAATATTTGCGGTTGGGGTCAAAACTGCATTTATAGCCCATTTCCGCCATAAGACGGTCAAAGTCTTTGAGCGTAAATGATTTTGAGATAGCTTCATCAACCGCCTGTCTTGCCACATTATCTCTGGTGGGAAGTCCTTGCTTCTCCGCTTGATAAAGGGCGTATGGCTTTTTCCTGCCGCTTGGGTGTTCAATCACGGACAGAGCATACTCACGGCATAGCTCATCGGAACGCTGACGCAGAAGCCGCAGGTTCGCTTTGTTGTCGTGATAATGCTTGCCGTCCGTAAAGGAAACGGAGTTGACCACAAAGTGATTATGCAGACAGTCCGTATTAAGGTGGGTGGCAACAATCACTTGAAATCTATCGCCCCACATTTTCTCGGCAAGTTTTACTCCGACCTCGTGAGCCTGCTCTGGCGTTAGTTCTCCAGACTTAAAGCTCTGAAAACCGTGATAGCAGACAATCTCGCTTTCATCATTCCATTGGGCTTTGGCAATCAGCATTTCATCTCTGGCAGTTGCGGTATCGCAGTTTACGCCTGTAACAAAAAACTGCTTCTCGGTCTTATCGCCGTTGGTGGCGTATTTCATCACATCTCCGAGAGCCTGCAAGTCAGCTTCGGTATATTTCGGATTGGCGGTCTTATCTGGATTTTTGGCATAGTCGATTGGGTGGTCGAGCCTGCCACGTACGTCCCATATCTCGCAGACTGCCATTAGTCCGACTTCCCTTTAGGGAGTAGATATTTTTTGCGGACATCCATCTGGAACTGCTGCCACTTTTTCACTTCCTCACGGAGCATAGGCGTATCCACAAAGTCAAGGGCGTTTGCCTTAACTGCAAGCTGGTTGATACGGTTGCCGATGGCGGACAGCTCACGCATAATCTGATAGAACTCTGGGTCTGGCTTCTCGCAGAGCCGATACCCTTTGACCATTGAACGGAGTAACGCTTCTTTGGAACGACCAGAGCGTTTGACAAGGTCATAAAGGTAGTCTGCTTCTTCCTCATTCAAGCGGAAAAGTATCTGCACATTTCGTTTTCGCATTTTCCACTTCCTCTCTTTGGGAGAGCCTGTTTATCTGTAAAAGGCACATCAGCACAACGCCGACCAGACCGCCGAGCATTGTGCCGATAATAAAAAACAAAAGCTCATTCATTCTTAAAAACTCCTTTCTTCTGTATGCCGTGTTCTTCACGGCAAAATGGGATACCCTTGCGGTGTTCCTGTTTTTATGGGGTATTAGGGGCAGCCCCTAACAAGCGAATTTGGTTAGCCAAATTCAGTGCTTGGTAAGACTTAATCTTCACAATCGTCCTCATACATACATTCTCCGCACACGGAACAGTAATAAGGACAATCCGAGCAATCCTCCATCTCAAGACCGCCGTTCCCGTCCGCATTTTCTTCACAGCCGTCCTCCAGACACTCGGTAATATCGGCTTCGCCGCAGACAAAATCATCATCGGTAAAGTCGATAAGGTCGGTATCAAAGAGGACAATTTCGGTCTTTTTCTTGGCTTCTTCTGGGGTATCAGCATAGACGGAGATAGTCTTTTCATAGTGTCCACGCAGGGTAACAGCATACTTTTTCATTAGTCAGTTTCCTCACTTTCATTCTTAAAATTGATTTTGTTTCTTGGTTTACGGGTTACAAAATCAGCAGACAATCAACGGGCATCACTCCTTTCACGGTTCGGTTTTCGCTGTTCCAGACCTAAATAGGACAACAAAAAATCGTTGAAGTCCTTACCGACAGGCGGCGGTGCGTCAACGATTTTGTAATCCTTATTCAAAAGTTCTTTGAGGGCGGCGGTACAGAGCCGACCTGTTTTGTCATTGTCCAGATGCAGGACAATGGTCTTGATATGGGGATTTGCTTTCAAAAATGTGGTCAGGGCAATCGGTACTTTGCTGTCCTTCATCTCTTTCTTTGGCTGATACACACCCGAAAGAGAGAGCAGATTTTCTTTTCTGTAATCCTTTCCCTCACACTTTAAATAGGTGGCATAAGAGAGTAAATCAATGGCAGCTTCAAATAAATGCACCGATACGCAAGGCTCTCTTGCCAACAGTCGGAACGAATACCGCTTGTCGCTACCCGATGCGTCCTGCTTAAAAGAGCTTCCGAGGGTACTGCGGCAGGCAGCATACTTTGGTGTTCCGCTTTCGTCCCTCCCAACAAAAACAGCGTTGTGGTATTCGGCACTTTCAAATATCGTACCGTCCGCAACGCAGTCTTGTATGAGCTGATAGTCAATACCTCGCCCAAAAAGATACTGTATCACTCTGTCACAGTTCTTAAATCTCTTTGGCATTAACAATTCTTTCGGTTCTTCTTTCTTTGGGGCAGGGGGTGGCGGTATCCAATTACTGACTTCGCCTGTGAGAGTTTGCACGGCTTCCACAAAGGAATATTCCTTGACCTTGATAAGATAATCAAGGGCGGAAACTCCGCCGAAGCCCCTCGACCACCAATACCATTTGCCGTTGGAAATCTTCAAGCTGTCGTGTTCTCTGGTACAGTAAACATTGCCTGCCACACGCCTTAGATTACTTGGCTCATAGTGTTGCAAATAAGTCAGCAAGTCCATTTGCCGTGCCTGCTCAATCACGGCAGGGTCAAGCTGCACATAGGGTCTGTTGCTTCTCAATGTGTAAAATCACCTCCTTAAATAGAAATAGCCGAGGGATTTTCCGTTAAGAAAATCTCTCGGCTATGTAAAACAGTATATAACCTTATTCAGTTGTAATTTCCTTAGCTATTTTCAAAGTCAAAAACTGCTCTTTTGCATCTTTAACAGCATCGAATTTATTATCCCATTCTTCACGAATTTTTGATTTTTCTAATACCTCTTGAAGTGTATAATCATCAAAATATTCGATTTCCTTTGAAGAATAGTATTCCTTGCAATAATGCGAATAAAGAGAAATTATTGCATCTTTGCATTCATCTGGCTCACAATCGGGGTCGAAATTTTTTAATGCTTTTTCTAAATCATTAGACAAATAATGCAGGTCTGGGGGATAATCATAATAAACAATTTCTCCATCATATTCCATAGGAACGGGCTTGACTTCTATTTGATTTTTCTTCAGCTTGTACTCAAAATATGAAAATAATATAGCAGCTTTGACATAAATATCACTATAAGTGCTGACCTCTTTATAAGCAACCAAAAGCAACATCAATTTTTTTGCTTCATTCTTACTCATATATCGTGTACTATACTCCTTGGAAATCTCGCATAATGAATTGTAATTTTGCCGAGTATATCCGTCTTTTAACAATCTAACTATTGGATAGATAACTGACATTTTTAAGTTGTTCCTATTGCCTTTATGATAATAAACTGCTGAAATTATCAATGATACTATTCCCGATAACACAACGGTTATCATAGTAAAGCAGTTTGAATACCAATTTGTATCAAACCATTCTTTAAAGCCCATCTATTTTATTACCTCATTTCTTTTAATTTAAATTTTTTCGTGTCACCAATTATACCACAAAGGCATATTATTTTCCACCTCTCGGCTATGTAAAAGACGACATCAGCTTCACGCTAACGCCGTCTTTTTTCGGTCAGTTCGTTATAAAATCCCTGCTTTTTTCAGATACCCTACGCTGTCATAGCAGCCACGGAAATAAACGGACTGCATTTCCAAGTCCGTGAGCTTGTTTTTTAACTCCATTACCTCAATGAGAGTCGCACATTCTTCCTCGGTCAGCTCCGCAGATTTCTCCGTATCGAACACGCCGAAAACCTTTGGATATTTCTCATACAATTCCTCAATCTCGGCTTGCACGGCACGGTATTCCTCATTCTCCTTTGGGAGCTTCGCTATGACAGAGCTGAGATACTCATTAAAAATATTGCTGTGGACATCTACAAATGTTTCAAATCTGAACTCGCCAGACACCTTTACCACCTCCGCTGTTTGCTAATCTACACCTATTATAATGCCCAGATTTCCACAATACAAATGTGCAAATGCCGTTACCGTTCCAAATCCTTATTTTTTCTTTCGGGCAGTTCGTTACCTTGCTCTGGCTCGGTATCAATGGCAGAGGGGTCTTTTTCGTTCAAATTCAGCTCAATGTTGAGAGCGTTCAACCTGTCGGTTTTCTCTTTCAGCTCCTCCTCAAATGCAAAAGGCTTCTTGACTTCGACCTTCGCATTTTTAAGCTGTGTGACGATTTCCTCCTTTCTGGTCTTTGCGGCTGTAAGCATAGCAGGAAGTCTTGACAACTCATTCTCAATTCGGGTCAGATTACCGAAAGCGTCCGAGCCTAACTCGACCTTGTGCCTGCTCTTTCCGCAGAGATTTAAGCAATAGTTTGAATTAACAGGGTCGTAATAAACCTCTAATTTGAAGCCACGGTAGCTGCCGATTTCAGTCGGCTGTGACAGAGGATGCTCCTTACAAACAGCAAGCATCATTTGTCCTGCGTCTGCTTTTTCGGTATAGGTCACGCCCTGCAAGGTCATCGGACAGAACTTATCCTCGCCCTGCGGTTTGTGCTGTTCAGCAAGTGCAGTATCCGCTTCATAGCCCGTAATGCGTTCCTCATACTCTTTAATCAGCTTCGGGAACTGCTGTAAGATTCTGTCCTCAAGGTCATAATGCTCGGACAGATAGCTCTGCTTTAATACTTTAAGCTTCGATACCTGTATATCCAAGTCCATTTTTTCCTTGAAACGCTCATCGCCTGTGGCAAGCATTTTGACCTCCGCAAAGGACAATGCCACCTCGTCCACATCTTCGGCAGAACGGACAGGGCTTTTGCTCGTCATTATCTGGCTGATAAATTTCTGCTTGCTTTCCACTAACTGATAGAGGTAGGCATCAAAGGTCTGTTCCGTCACATAGCGGTAAACCTCGACCTCTGGGAACATATTTCCCTGCCGTTCAATTCGCCCCTGCCTTTGTTCAAGGTCAGAGGGTCGCCACGGACAATCTAAATTGTGAATGGCGATAAGGCGGTCTTGGACATTTGTGCCTGCTCCCATTTTCGGGGTAGAGCCGAGTAACACACGGACTTCGCCGCTTCGTACCTTTGCGAACAGCTCCTTTTTCTGTGCGTCGGTGGTAGCTTCGTGGATAAAGCGTACCTGTTCAGCAGGGATACCTCTCTCGATGAGCTTACCCCGAATATCATCATAGATGTTAAAACTGCCGTCGCCTTTCGGAGTGGAGAGGTCGCAGAACACAAGCTGCGTTGCTTTCGTGTCGGCGTGTTCCTCCCAGATACGGTACACATTATCCACGCAGGCATTGACCTTGCTGTCAGGGTCATCGGGCAGCATCGGGTCAATCATTCTCTGGTCGAGAGCAAGTTTCCGCCCGTCATTCGTGATTTTGAGCATATTATCGACCTGTGGCTCAACAGCTCTGGCACGGACTTTCTCGGCTCGCTTCGCAAGGTTGGCGACCATTTCCGTCTGTATCTCGCTCGGCTTGGTCTTGATATTGTGGTAATTGACCTTTGGAACGGGGAGCTTTAGCATATCGGCGGTCTGAATATCCGCCACCTCACGGAACATCTGCATAAGCTCTGGCAGGTTATAGAACTTGGCAAATCTCGTCTTGGCTCGGTAGTTCGTACCCTCTGGGGCAAGCTCCAGAGCCGTGACCGTTTCTCCAAAAGTCGAAGCCCAACTGTCAAAATGCTGCAAGCCGTTTTGCATAAGCGTGTCGTACTGCAAGTATCTTTGAACGGAATACAGCTCCACCATTGAGTTTGAAACAGGCGTACCCGTTGCAAATATCGTACCTCGGTTGCCTGTGATTTCGTCCAGATAGCGGCACTTCATAAAGAGGTCGGAGCTTTTTTGTGCTTCGGTCTGGGCAATGCCGCCGACATTTCTCATCTTGGTGTAGAGGTACAAATTCTTGTAAAAATGACTTTCATCAATGAATAAGCGGTCAACGCCCAATTCCTCAAAGTCAATCACGGTGTCTTTCCGCTTCGTGTCATTGAGCTTGTCGAGCTTCGCTTGGATTGATTTTCGGGTTTTCATTAGCTGCTTGACCGTGAACTGTTCGCCGTGGGATTTCTGAATATCGTCAATGCCCATCTCTATATCGTCAAGCTGTCTTTGGAGCTGCTCCCTCTGGCGTTCCATACTCATCGGTATTTTTTCAAACTGGCTATGCCCTATGATGACCGCATCGTAATCGCCCGTGGCAATCCTGCCGCAGAACTTTTTGCGGTTGGCGGTTTCAAAATCCTGCTTCCGTGACACTAAAATATTGGCACTCGGATACAATCGCAGATACTCGGACGCCCATTGACCGACAAGGTGGTTTGGCACGACAAACATGGATTTCTGGCATAAGCCGAGCCGCTTGCTTTCCTGTGCGGCGGCGACCATTTCAAAGGTCTTGCCCGCACCGACCTTGTGTGCAAGGAGCGTGTTGCCGCCGTAAAGGATATGGGCAATCGCATTGACTTGGTGGGGTCGGAGCGTGATTTCTGGACTGATGCCGCCGAAAGTGATATGGCTTCCGTCATACTCACGGGGGCGGACAGAGTTAAAAGTGTCATTGTAAGAACGGACAAGGCGGTTTCTGCGTTCGGGGTCTTTCCAAATCCAATCCTGAAACGCCTGCTTGATAACTTCCTGCTTTGCCTGTGCCGCCGTAGTTTCCTTGTGGTTGAATACTGCCTTTTTGTTGCCGTTTTCGTCGTAAACATAGTCAAAGATACGCACATCTCGCAAGTTCAGCGTATCCTCGATAATACGATAGGCGGAAGCCCTCTTTGTACCGTAGGTGCTGTCCGCCTTGACATTTCCATAATCGGAACTCTTATTCTCAATAAACCAGTCGCCGTTTATCGCCGTATAGCGTACCTTGATTTTACCTGCCGCATAGCTTGACGGAGTCAGAAGCTCCATTACAAACTGCTGAATATCCTCCTGCGGTATCCAAGTAGCACCAAGCCGCACGGAGATTTCGCCCGCACTCAAATCCTTTGGAATAACCTTTTTGAGTGCTTCGGCGTTGATTATAAGCTCTGGGTCTGTCTTTGCCGCCGTTTCTGCAATCACAAGTTTATTGCGGACATTGCCAGACAGATATTCGTCTGCGGTTACATACTTTGCAGGCTCGGAGTGGGGTATTTTAAAGATAACGTCCTGTAAATCACGGATAAGCTCTGCCTGCTCCTTGCCTGTCAGCTCCGTCATAAACGGCAAATCCACACGGGCTTTTTCTCCGATGGAGATTGCAAGGGCTTCGCTTGCCGTTTCCACGGAAGTCACGGCACGGTGGGGCTTGATAGTCCTCTTGGAGAACATATCGGCTTTCCGTTTGAAATTGCCCTCGTCGTCAAGTACCTCCAGAGAGCATAAAAGGAAGTAGCTCTCGTCCGAAGCAAACGCCAGATAGTTCCCTCGGCTGTTGATAAGACCGTACTTTGCGGTGTAGGCGTCGTACAGACGGTTAAGGTTTTCCTGCTCAGTGCGTATGAGTTCCTCTGGATAGTCCTCGGTCTGATATGCTATGAGCTTCCGCACACAATCCCTTATTTCCACCAAGCCTTTCACACGGCTCTCAGCGGTCATTGAGAGATTGGCAGGGGTCATCACATTGTTTTCACGGAAATACACTTTGCCGTTTACCAGAGTGTAGGAGAAGTTTTTAACGCTTGGGTCGGCAGGGATAGCCTCGTCCTGCCCGTCGGAGATTTCGTCAATCTCATATTCTGGAATTTCGCCGTTGATGTTCTGCACGGCTTCGTGGAGCAGCTCGGCAAGGGGAATATCCTTTTTCGCTTTGCAGGCAGCGTCCATCTTCCCGAAGCGTGTGCTTTCCATTACCATATCGCCCATAACCATCTCTGGGTGTTTAACAAAATAGCTGTTCATCGTAACGCCGTTTTCATCCGTATCAAGGTGTACCCAATCTGACTCGATGTCGATTACTCGGTCACGCTTCTGCAAAATGAGAATATCACTTGTGACCTCTGTGCCTGCGTTTGCTCTGAAGGTGTTGTCGGGCAGACGGATTGCTCCTAACAGCTCTGCTCTCTGGGCGATATATTTCCGCACCTCTGGGCTTGCTTTATCCATCGTACCCTTAGAGGTAATGAACATCACCACGCCGCCGGCACGGACTTTATCCAATGCCTTTGCAAAAAAGAAATCGTGTATGAGGAATTTTTGGGCGTTGTATCGGCTGTCGTTTACCTTAAAATCGCCAAACGGCACATTGCCAAGCACCACATCGAAGTGGTCATCTGGGAGCTTTGTTTTTTCAAAGCCCTCAATGGCGATATTCGCTTTCTGGTAGAGCTGCTTTGCAATCCTGCCTGTCAATGAGTCGATTTCTACACCGTGGAGCTTTGATTTTGCCATACTGTCGGGAAGCAGACCGAAGAAATTGCCTGTGCCGCAGGACGGCTCCAAGATGTTGCCCTCGGTAAAGCCCAGACGGTCAAGTGCTTCAAACATTGCCTTGATAACAACAGGCGGCGTATAAAAGGCGGTCAGCGTGGATTCCTTTGCGGCACGGTATTCCTCTGGGGAGAGGGTTGCATACAGCTCCTTAAATTCATTTGCCCACGCCGCATTGTTCTCATCAAACGCCATAGACAGACCGCCCCAACCCACATATCCTGCAAGTATTTTTTGTTCTTCGGGTGTGGCAAGACGGTTTTCGATTTCAAGGTCGTGTAAGAGATTGACTGCCGCCATATTTGCCTTAAACTTTTCCTTTGCTCCGCCAATACCTAAAGTATCCTCGGTAATACGGTAGTTGCTGCGGTCAGAGGTAACGGCAGGAGCTTTTTCTTTTTCGGGAAGTGACTCTGCCTGCTCCTGTGCTTTAAGCCATTCACGGACACGGGGCAGCTTCTCCACACGGTTAATCGGGAAGCCTGCTTCGTTCTGGAATGTGATGTCACGCATAGAAACATCACCGCTGATTTTACCAACGCTTTCAATGACATAACGGCGGTTATCAAGCGTGATTTCCTTGCCGATAAGGTCGTCTGTCTGCTCCATAGCAGAGGCAGGAGCTTCCGCACCGTTAAGCGTATCCGCAACCGCCTGTGCTTCTTCCTCGCTGTTAAAAGTCTGGTAGATACCGTCAATATCGTAATATCTGCCGTCCTGTGTATCGGAAACAACATTGTTATCACGAATAATAAACGGCTCGTCAAATGCGTCTGAGGTCTGTTCCACGGTAAAGCGTGGTGTATCTTCAGATTGCTCCGCTTCTTCGGGTACTCTAAACCAATCGCTTTCGGTAGCCATTATCTCGGCAAGGAGCTTTTCGTCCTCTGGGGTCAGCTCTGTGTGCTGCTCCAGAAAAGGAATGAACTGCTCACGCCCGAAACGCAAACTTTCCATCTGCTCTCGGTAATAATCTTCGCCTTTCTTTTTCCACTCTGGGATAAACGGACAGTTCGGGGATACGCAGTAATCATAGAAATTCTTGATATGGGCAATCAAATCGCCCTCGCCGTCGCCAATGTCAAACCGTCCGTCATAATGGAAATCTTTGCCGCCGATAACAGCGGAAATCTCAAAGTCGGTCTTATGATACCAACCGATATTTTTATCGCCCTCACGCTCACGGTGCTGTTTTCCGTCCAGAACGCCAAGCAGCTTATTTCCCAGAGCAAAGCTCAAATTGGTAAAGCGGTCATTGAACTCCTTATCATAAAAGGCAGGGTGTTCCGAAAAACCGATAGAGAATGTCAAGCTGTCGGGCTTTTTCTCGGATAGTGTTTCTGTTTTCTGCTTCTCGGTAACGACTACTTTTAAATGGTCGTTTGCAGCATTTTCCTTTAGCTTTTCTTCAAGGTCGCCACGGCTAAACTCTTTACCAAACAGAGGAAACTCCACATTTTGCAGAGAAACGCTATCCTCGGAAATTGTCATTATCTCATACTGATACGCATCAATATACACCACATCGCCCTCGTGATAGAGGTAGTGCAGAGGGTGCAGCTCTAAAAGCTCCTGTCCGAAGCTCCACGCATTACTGCGGCTGAAAACATCACTTGTTTTCCATTGTATGGATTTCAAAAAATCAATGAGCTGTTGAACGGTGGCAGGGTCGGACAAATGCTGCTCCATTTGCTCGGCAGTTACATTTTCAAGGTCTGTGCGTTCCACATTGGCAAGCAAGTCTTTCTCATATCTATCCAAGTCACGAATGAAATCGGACAAACGCAAAGCAAGGGTATCTCGTTTATCAGCAGGGGGCAAATCACGCTTTGAGTCAATAAAAATCTGTCGCCTTATCTTCCGCTGGCTATCAATCTCATATTGCGGAGCTTCGACCTTTTCCAGATAGTCGGCGTAATGTTCTTCCTCTTTTGGATTGAGATAGCATTTATTCTTCACTATCAACTCACGCAAGCGTTTTTCAACCTTTGACCAAGGGAAAAGTACATCGGGTTCGGTATATGAACCGTGCTTTTCTATGGCAATACCTTTTCCACTAAACCAAGCACCGCCCTGTGTACCGTCTGGATAGAAATGCGTACCGCCGCCGATACCATATTCCTTTTTAAGAAATTCAATATTCTTCTTGCCATCCTCGTGCTTCCAGAACTGACGATAAATACGGTACTTGCCGTCTTGAAAACCGCTTCCCTTTACCAGAACAGAGTCAATATCCTCCTGTGAAACGGAAAAAGCAGAGGACTTTTCTTCCTCTGCTTCAACCATCATTTCAATCTGTTCATCCACTGTGGGGAGATTGGCTCTGACCTCATCTTCGTTGGCAATGCTTACTTGTAAATCAGTTCGGTCAAGATGACCTCCTCCGCTTGACTGCGGATATTGTTCATCATTCCTACCCACTGCATCGGTGCTTTCTCTTTCAGCTCCTCCGTCACGCCCTGTTCCTCGGAGAGCTGCTTCGTCAGAAGCTCCAATCTCTGGAGTGCGGTCTGTTCGGTCTGGTAGAGATGTTCGTTCAATTTGCCCGATGTCAGCAGATTGAGATAAGTCACTCGCTTGTTCTGCTCCAGATAATTCCTGTGCATCATAGCGTATCTGCCAAGCTGAAGTTCTGGCTCTGTCGGTAATGTTAGGTCGGGAATAAGGTAATCCCCCTGTTTCGTGTAAGTGATTTCGCTCATTATCGTTGCTCCTTTCGGGTTGTTTTCTGCCCTTATCATACTGATTTCGGACTGTTGATGCAAAGGTGCGATTTTGGTTTTTCTCTGCAATTTGCACATTTCGGACGGTCTGGGAAATCTCTCGGAGTACCATTTCGGAAATATCGCTTGTGGCAAGTCCGATAGCGTTTATCGTGGCAGGAGTATTAAAATTGATAATGTCCGAAAAATCTTCGGTTTCAAAATACTCTCCTGTATCCAGACCGCAACGGCTCATCAGCATAAAAGCTACGCTGTTCACCGCAAGCCGCTTATAGATAACCTCAACATTTAAGTCGTCAAGTTCCTCTAAAAAGCTGTCCTTCGTACACTCTTTAAGCTGTGCCAGATAATCGGGCAAATTGTCCTCAACGGCGTTTTTAGCGGTCTGCATAAGAGCTTCGTCCAAATCGCCACTCTCTAAATCTCCAAACCTATCGGAGAGTCGTTCTATGACCGCCTGTTCGTATTGCTCATTCATCTGCCATATCGGAACAGGGCGGCTGTTATAATATCCCTCGTGGGTATCGGAAATATCAAAGTAATATTTGAGGTTATTCCTGCGACCTTTCGTGTCAAACACCGCTATGCCTTTGCTGTTCTTATTGACCCACCGTTTAAACTGCCTGTTCCAAGTTTCAAGAGTGGTTACAGCGGTAGCATCGGGGCGTTGTGCGAAAATCAAAAGCTGCTCGTCAAAGCGGCATTTATAGTTTCGGCAGGCAGAGGACAGAAAGCTCTGCCACGCCTGCGGACTTTTCGCAACCGACACGCCTGTACGCCGATACAGCTCTGTGATTAGCTGATACTTTGCAGCCATATTTTCGTACACCTCCTTATCGTCTTAAATCTTTGTATCTGTGTTTTCTCATTCTGAAGCACCTCCCAGAAAAGAAATGACCTTGTTTGCCTTGATACTCTTTTGTAGGTCATTGATAAGCCCAATGTCCGCAATCGTGATACCCTGTATAGAGAGAATATCGTCCATTGTCATAGCGGAAATTGCTTTTTCATCGGTAAAGCCTGCTTCAAAAATCTTATTCAAGACTTTAATTGCTTTTTGATTTACAGCCATTTTCTCAATCCTCCTTATCGTTCTAAATTCTTATGCTTAGGTGCTTTGACCGCCTGCGGCTCGGCAGGTATCGGCTCATAGGTCGCACCGTTTTTCTCCATACGCTCGGCAAACTCGCAGATATGATAGAGGTTATTGCCGACTTCGGTATGATACTCGTCGATATAACGGCAGGTGTGTTCCGACTTTTCGCCCCAAGCAGAGGTAACACGAATTTTGCCGTCGTCTGGAATACGAAACAGCTCCTTGTAATCGGAACTGATAAAGCGGATACCTTTTTCCGCATTGCTGATATGCTTATCAAGCCACTCCTTGACATAGCAATAGCAGTAAAAGTTATAGTCGCCCTTTGTGGGATTGCAGCGGAGCAGATAGGCATACTTTTCGGTATCCACTCGGAAGCCGTACTCGGTGCAGTAGTTTCCCTTAAATGCACTATCGGGAAAACGCCTTGCATACTCGCTCATAGCAGGACGATTTTGTAACAGCCCATATTCGGAAGAACGCAGAGCGTTGATAACCTCGTCAAGCTCGGTCTTAAATTCGTCTGTTTTCCATTGCGGTCTGTGATCGTTCCAAGTAGTGTAAAAGCCATAACCGCCAGAGTCGAAGTCGCCACGAAGATGACCGATATTGCCTGTCTGTCCTGTTATCTGCATACTCTGGGAATAGGTGTATTTCCATTCATTCGGTGCAATCGCCCGTATCTCCATATCAGCGTTCCTCCTTACTGTGGGGTTTCTTTGCCTTTTCCTGTTTCTTGATTGCGGCAACCGCTTCCTTTGCCCAATCGGGCATTTTCTCTGGTTTGATAACGCCAAGCACATCGTACCTTTCCCATCTGGCACGCTTACCGTCTGCAAGGCAAGTACCGAATACCGCCTGACCTCTGCCGCCAACCGCACCGTGTCCGCCGTCCACCAATACAAGCTGATAAGCGGAGTGCCGATACTCATAGCGGTTAAGCTCTGCATTGATAACCACCACCTTGCCGACAATGTTCTCATTTCGGTTATCAGGAATACAATCGTCTTTGGTAAACGGGGTCATATCAAAATCAAATCGGGATTGCTCCTCTTTGACGACCTCAATCTGTGCCTGCACTCGGTCAGTAAATATCTGCATTGCTTCCAGATAGTCGTCCGTACCCACCGCTTCTGTTGCCCACGCTGCGGAAAACGGATTATCATAGGTGCAGTAGCAGACCATAAAGGGATATTTATCTGCTTCGTTTACACCAAATACAACCTCTTTTTTGCCGATATGGATACTCTGTTTGACCTCATAATCGGCAAGCATACGCTTTTCTTCATTCTCCATCGGATTGCTCCTTTCTTCGTTTTTTCTCGTTCTGCTCGTCTAAAATCTTTCGGATACAGACATCACAGAAAACAATAGACCCGTCCTTGTATCGGGGATAAGGACAGGTCGTACAGTCATATATTTTCTTTTTATCGCTCACGGTCATCACGCTGCCTTTGCTTTTTCTGGGGCTGATTGTACGGCATATTACACTCGGTTTTATACCGTTCATTCAGCTTTTCTCTGGCAGAGGACAGCTCATTGCAGTAATAGCCCCAGAAATATTCCTTGCCGTTTTTACAATACCAACAGACATACGGATTAGGAGCTTTTGGGTTATGACCGATGACAAGCTCGTTACTCCCGATAGTACAGCTCTCGATAATTTCATAACCACCGTTTATGCGTTTTTCTTCGTTCATAAGCACCTCTCATTCTTTGGCATACTTCCAATAAGCCTTTTCGCCTGCGGCACGGAGCTTCTGAACACGACTGCTTCCCATAAGCTCTGGAAACTCCGCTTGCAGCTTCCGCCGTGTCCTGCCCACGCTCTCAATGCTCGGAAGCCCAAGATAACGGTATTGCAGCATTACCTCTGCAAAGGGCATTGCACCTGTGTCTTTCAAACAGGTATTGCACACCTTTAGATACAACAGCATATCGTCATTTCTGGCTTCCTCGTCCTTTTCCAGAATAGCTTTCACTTTGCCCTCAATGGTTTTGAGATTTCTCATCGTACACCTCCATATAAATAGGAAAAGGGCGGCATTTTCAGCCGCCACAATCGGTTACTTTTTCTTTTTGTTACGGATATTCAGCCAGATTGCTCCGCCTACAATAAATGCTACAAGCACTATGGCGACAATCGTTTTCGCATCCATTCCTTAGTCCTCCTTTTTCTTTCTGTTCTTAAAGCCCACAAAGCCGAGTACGCCTGCACCTGCAAGGGAAACGACCGCAAGGTTTACCCAGAGAGCAGGATTGAAGTCATCGCCCGTTTTCGGGGTATCTCTGAACTCATTGTGCATCTGGACAATCGTGGTCGCATCGACCTTGATAGTTGCCTGTTTGTCGGCAGGCAGGATATATCCTGCGGAAGCCTTGTCGTTTACTTCGGATACGGTATATTCGCCAATCCTCAAATCTTCAATGAAGATTTCGCCATTTTTGTCGGTCTTAAAGGTCTTGTCATAGTCCATACCCGTCACTCTGAAAGAGAAGCCCTCCAGCTTGCCGTCAGAAGATGTCTTGACAATTTTAAGAGAGCCAGTCTGTGCAGCGTTCACAAAGCCTTTGCCTGCTTCATTTTCTACCACATAGGTCTTACCGTCCTCCTCAATGGATACGGTATAGACCTTTTCATCAAGGACAAAGCCTGTCGGTGCAGTTTTCTCACGGACGAAATATTTACCGTATCGGAGTTCTTTCATCTGGTAAATGCCACCGTCAATCTCACTCATTTCGCCAATCAGCTCATCGTCCTTATTAAATTCGCCGTTTTTGTTGGTATCGGCAAATACCTCAAAGACAGCACCAGAGAGCTTGTTGTCTGGATAATCCTTATCCACCTTTGTCAGCTCAATGTTGCCCTGAATGAAGTAGTTGACAAGCTCGATTTCTACAACCTCGTCCACCTTGCCGATAGTAACGGCGATTTCTTCTTCGGAGAGTACAAAGCCTTTCGGACTTTCGATTTCACGGATTATCCAAGTTCCATACGGCACTTTGGCAAAAGAAAAACTACCGTCATCTTTTGATGTGGTAGTCTGGATGGCATTTTCTTTTGTAAATTCTTCTGTGCCTGATTTAAAGATACCGATGACCGCACCGCCTAACACCTTGCCGTCCTCGTCTGATTTCTTACCGCTGACAGAGCCGTAAATGAGTTTGTTCTCAATGGCTTCGCCCTCATTTGCTGTGATGTGAACGGTTGTGGTGTCCTGTCCTGCATATTCAAAGGTTACAGGGTATTTCTGGTCACTGATGATATATGCGGAGTTCGTGGAGATTTCTCTGACGTAGTAGCTGCCAAAGGGCAAATCGGTTGCCACCTTGCCATAGCCGTTCTCGTCAAAAGAGATAATCTCAATCAAACCATCGGCAGGGAGTACCGTACCGTCTGCGGCAGTCAAGTCCTCTGCGGCATACAAGCCAAAGGTTACATCAAATATTTCCCCATTGCTGCCGACACCGTAATCTTTATCCACCTCAAGGCTCTTAGTAAGGTCGATTTCCACACGCTGACGCTCGTTATAGAAGCTCGTTGCCGTTTCGGTCACAGCCACATCCTGCCCTGCATAGACAAGCTCGACATTGTGGATTTCCTCATTCAGCACCATACCGTAAGGAGCTTCGATTTCCCTGACCTCATATTTTCCAAGATACAGCTCCTTTGATTTTGCCGTACCGTCTGCACCTGTGGTAACGGTATCCACGACCTCGCCTTTTTCTGCTCGGAGCGTTCCGTCCAGAGTGTAAATATCCTCGGCTGCGGTAATCTCATAAACTGCACCCTCCAGACCGCCGACTGCGTAAACAGGCTGATACAGACCGTTATTCTCGGATACGGAGCTGAACATCTCGCCAGACTTGGAAACAGTAATCGTGCCTTTCTGTGCCAGATTGGAGCGTACCACCTCAATCACGGTAATGCCGCTTTCTTCGGTGGAATCGGATTGCTCCACATCAAAATAGACAGGCTCGGAATCTAAGACATAGCCATACGGAGCTTGCACCTCTACAAGAGAATAGCCCTTGCCGTATTCCAAAGTCTGGGGCGTGATGAGATAACCGTCTGATGTGGTATAAAAGGTGTCGATGGTCGTTACTTCGGGGTAAGTGAATGTCATTGTGATGAGGTTTCCATTCGGGTCATAAAGCTGAAAGCCTGCACCTGCATACGGAATAGTGTTTCCTGTTTCCGCATCTTTCTTGACAATCTTGATATAGCTTTCAAAGTTGGCGTTGTTGATTAGAAAACGGTAGGTCTGCCCGTCGGCACTGATAAACACATCAAAGTCCTTCATCAGCTCACGCCCCTCCCAACCAGAGGTCTGGTGAACGGTGTAGATACCGTATGGCATATCCTTTGTCTGGGCAAAGCCGTTCTCATCACAAGTGAGGACATCACGCTCGGTTTCCTTTGCGTTCTCAAAGCTGCCTGCCGATTTCAGATAGACTTCAAAGGTCGCCCCGACTTCGGGCGTTTCAATCTGGGTTTCACCATCATCGGTGTGCTTGATAATGGCAATGTTACCCTTGATAACCTGCTCATTTACATCATTTTTTGCAGAGTTATATTCCACGGTATAAAGCTCTGGCTCTGCACCAACCTTGTGAACGGTCGGGTCAAGCAGATAACCCTCGGACGGACTGATTTCTCGGATAGTCCAGTCATCACCGCAGACATAATACTCTGTGGTAAACTGTCCATTTTCATCTGTGGTGTAGGTGTCAATGAGTTCTTCACCCTTGTAGATACCGTAAACTGCACCTGCAAGAGAAGCGTCGCCCTGCGGTGTGCCTGTTTCTGCATCCGTTTTTGTCACGGTCACATTGAACTTTTTCAGCACATTCACAAAGGTACGACTTGTGACCTTTTCCCATTCAATCGGTGCTGTCTGGGATGCAGAAACGACATAGCGGATAGCCGTATCCACTTCCTCAACCACATACGGCGTATCTCCGCTGATAAGGACATCAGAGAATTTCGCCACACCCTTTGCGTCGGTCACGGCATATTCGTCAACAGGCAAGCCGCTTAAAGATGTTCCGTAAAGGTGGAACTTCACACCCTCTACCAGATTGTCCTCGGAATTTTTGATAACCTCCAGAGAGCCACACTTCAAGGTGTTGTTGAAGTTTACCGTGGTCGTTTTTCCACCAATAAGGGTTACAGTCTGGGATTTCTGCGGTTCGTAACGGTCAATGGACTGTTCGGTAATGGTATAGGTGGCAGGGAATAAGCCCTCCACGGTAATATTTCCGTCTTTGTCTGTCGTTACGGTCTTGTTGAAGTTATCGCCCTTGATATTAAACTGAATACCGCCGACAACGCCGTCCTCGGAAGTCTTTTTCAGGGCAATCGTGCCTGTCGGCGTTTCAATGTTGAGATATGCGGCAACCGTATCGGCGTTCTCAACGCCCGTTACCAAATCCTGCAAGTTCGGGTCGCCGTAAGCAATCATCTTTGCACTGTCACTGACTGTCGGCACGCCGTTTCGCTTTGCCGTGATACGGACAGAGCCAGAAACGGCAGCGGCAGAGCTGATTGTCAGCTTATCGCCAGACCTTGACACCTTTACATTTCCGTCAGAGCTTGAAAAGCTGTAATCGGAAAGGACACCGTTTTTGTCCGTCAGCGTGATACTGTACTTCCCGTCCTTATAGGCAAGCTCTTTGGTAATATCATTTTTTCCGCCCGACATAAAGCTCGGAATGGTATTATGCTTTGCCATCAGAGAAACAATCTGGTCATAGGCAGCCTTTGCTCCGCTGTTTGGATAATTTGAGCCGAAGTGCAGACTGTACGCCTTTGTGCTGTTCTGCTTATATGAGCCTGTGGCTTCACGGCAGCCTGTTACAAACTCCCATACAAGAGTCTGTGTCGCAAGCCACTTTTCATCATCACTTCCCGACAGATGACTGCGGTTGCCCTGATACCCATAGAGCAGGGCAAGCCCTACCGCTTTTTTCTGGTTTGCAGAAAGGGCGTTCCAAGTGTCTGAGGAAGCCTTTTTCAAGGTATTTCCTGTTTTCAGCGGTACGCCCGGCTGAATACAGAACGCATTTTCTCCGTCCACAAACATACGGTATTTGTATTCTCCCGTACCGCCTGCGGTATAGCCGTCAAAGACAGCACTTGAATTGTATCTCATCGCATTCCCGCTGCTGTCATAGGTGTGGGCAAAAGAAATCGTGCCTATATCGCCCGCAGCAAACGCCGTTGTCGCAGGCAGGACGGACAATGCCGTGACCGCAGCCATAAGAGTAGCCGCAGCCTTTTTGAATAATCTACGAAATTTCATCGTTTACCTCCTGTTATTGTTGAGTTGAATTTTCCTTACCAACCGAAAAAAGCCGCCTGTTGGCAGCTCATATATTTTCTTTTTTCGGATAGTTACTGGTAGTAGTTAGAGGGAGAGGTGTGGAGAGGGGGAAGCCGAAAATATGGCTATCCACCGCAAACAGGCAGACCTCACCCTCGGTGTGTGGCTATCGTTCACGGTCTTTGCTCCGCTGCAAATGGCGGTTGTAAAACTCCAACGCTTTCACAACAAAGTCCGATTCCTGCCCTCTGGGAACAGACTTTGGTATGAGCTTGGTTATCCGTTCATCACGAAAGGCAGGCTTCTCCCTCTGGTTAGGTTTTTCCTCCTCCATAATGGATTGGATAACCTCGTCTGTGAGCTTATCATCCTGCATAAACTTCTTCATTTTGATAGCCTGTGCAAGTGACGGGGTAGCGTCGCTGTACTCCATAGCTTCAAGCAGAGTGTATTGCTGTTCTTCGGGCAGATAAGAGATTTCCACCGCAGGACGAAAAGCAATCTGCCTGTCATCGACCATTTGCAAGATTTCGGGAACAAGCTCGGTAAGGCGGATATAGCGGAAAATCTGGTTTTTACTTTCTCCAACCTTTTCGGCAAGTTCATCACTTGAAGTAGCAAACTCTAAATTATTACCCATTGGGGAATAATTATCTTTTGTCGGTCTGCCTGCTTGCCGCTTCATCGCTTCAAGCCGCATTTTGTAGGCAAAGGCTTTCTCACTCGGAAGAATAGTTGACCTCTGCAAGTTGCTCTCCACCATTACAATAATGGCTTCGTCACGGCTTAAATCCTTAACCTCGCATTTCAGCGTTTCCAGTCCTGCAAGCTCACACGCCTTTTTCCGCCTGTGTCCGCTGATAAGCTCATACCGTCCGTCCTCTTTGAGCCGAACAGTAGCAGGGGTCATTACACCGTTTCGTCTGATACTCTCAACAAGCTGCTCCATATCCTCGTCTATGAAAACCTTAAACGGGTGGTCTGGGAACTCGTCAATTTCTGAAATGGGAATATCCCTTATCTTACTGAGCTTCGCTTCTTCACGGCTCTGGTCTGTTTCAAACAGGTCATCGTAAGCGGTCAGCTCGATTTTTGTTTCTTTGCTTCTCGCCAATGTCTGCCACCTCCTTTCCGAACTGCTCATAAGCTGCGGCAACCTTTCCGCTTTTGTCATAAGCGAAAATGCTTTTTCCCTCTGCCGTGGCTTCAACTGCACGGATAGAGTGCGGTATCTGGGCATCAAAGACTTTGATGTTCTGACCGTATGCACTCTTTACCAATGCTGTCACTTCCTTAGAAATGTTGGTGCGTGGCATTACCATCGTCATTAAGATACCGTCAATCCGCAGGTGGGGATTGATTTGCCGCTTGACTTTTGACACGGAGCGTAGCAACAGCTCCAGACCTTTCGCTGAAAGATAATGCGGCTGCGTGGGGATAATCACGCTGTTTGCCGCCGCCAATGCGTTGATTGTCAACATCCCCAAGCTCGGCATACAGTCGATAAGCACATAATCATAATTCTTTTTGACCTCGTTAATACAGGTCTTTAGAACACGCTCACGGCTGATAGCGTTAATAAGCCTTACTTCCAGACCAGACAGCTCAATGTTAGAGGGTATCAAGTCAACGCCCTCACCGTGGTGCAGGATACCTTTCTGAACATCTATGGGATTATCGACGATGATGTCCTGCATAATGGTGGCAAGGGAGATTGGTAAATCATCTGGTCGTGGATAGCCAAGCGACATTGTGAGGTTAGCCTGTGCATCCGCATCGACAAGCAGGACTTTCTTTCCCTGCTGTGCCAAGCTCACGCCCAGATTGACCGCCGTTGTGGTCTTGCCGACACCGCCTTTCTGATTGGTCAGAGCAATTACTTTGCAATTTGACATTTGTGCGTCCTCCTTTCGCATAAATTTAGCCGCTTTGTCAAGGCGGCTATGTAAATCGGTGGAGAACGCAAAAAGCCGCTTACTCTAAAATAAGAATAAGCGGCTCAACCTTTTGGGTTAAACATATTCGATTCTCAACCTCTTAACAGGTGCGTTTATGACTTTGAAGATAAGCTCATCAACGCAGTCCGTATATCTGCCTTGTTGTATAAGCTGATTTTTCAGCTCTACAAGGCTATGTAATAAGGTTGTCCTTTGGCGACTATCCAGATATATGTGATATGTTTGCTCTCTCATAAACAGCACCTCCGTTTCTGGTTTCATTATATATAGAAGCCCAAAACTGTTCAAAGGTGCAAATTTGAGCGAAAAAAATAAGCGTACCACTATTTCTAATGATACGCTTATCCATTTAGATTACCTCAAAATGCTTCAAAGCATCTTTGATTGCTTCCACTTTCTCCGCTGTCGGATGTTTTCTCGGCTGTTTCAATTCCTCTACCGCATTGGGAGCATCATACATCGGTAAGCCTAAATCTCTCTTAACCTCTGCAATATATGCAGTATGTACTTTGAAGCCGTATTTTGCTTCTATGTACTCTTTTATCATTTTGTAGGTGACTCGCTCTTTTGGCTTATAGGCTTCTGCCCTTTCGGAGATTGCCTTTAAAGGAACTTTGCCCTCACCCTCGCCAAACTCAACTTTTACGTTGATATGACTGTCGGGCTTTTTGTGGGAAAGCAGTACTACCGTCTCCACATGCGTACAAATTCAAATTATATCCCCACAAAACTATGGATATCTGGACAATATTTTTACAGTACTAATACCGTTCGTGCAGCCTTTTCCCACAAAATCATGGATGGTACTAATTTTGCACCATACTAATTGTGCAACAGCCTATGGCACAATTACTTTTTTCCATTACTTCAGTATCATTATCTTCTTCCATCTTTTCCGTTTCTAACGATTGATACGCCTGTTTCAATCCTCGTAATAATTCTTCCTCACTCGACAAGTACAGCTTATAATTTGACACAAAAATCTGCGTCTTATCAAGAGGCTAGTGCTACCGCTTATTGAGAATAATTTCTTGCTTATTAACAAATAACCGAGCATTTATATTCCAACTTTCTTGATAACCTCCAACAATAATTAATATAGGTTCTGGACATTTTAGTTTTTGGTCTTGAGATAAAACTATCATTTGATTTTTATCAATATTACTTGGTGCCGACGATGCATTTGGATGATAGTGCCACTCTCCTAAATAATACTGGCCTTGGTCCCATGCCAAGTCTAAAATTCTTTTCAATCCATCTATACCCCTATAAAAAGTACACTTTGAATGTCTAGAATTTTTGGGTGGTGGTGTTATTTGCAAAATGTTGGCTATTGCTTGGTTGGAAGAATAATTTCCAATTAAAATGCCCCCTGTTTCATAAGGATTAGAAATAGCACAATAATAAAGCATTTGTTCATAAGCCTTTGTGTCGAACTTTACAGTATATGATTGATTCTTATCTTGAAAAAGCAAATTATCCATTCTCTCTTTTCTCCACCACCTCATAGCTTTCAAATATCCCATCGCTCTCTTTTTGCTCGTAAATGAGCGAAAGCGTCTTTTGAGATTTTGATATAATGTAATTTTCAATTACCTTCACGGAAGTTGCAGCAGCAATCCAAATATCATCACTTCTTCCAGGAAAAGTCGGATGCCAGCAACCAATTCCATTCCTTGGCAAGTCGTAATCATCATATAAGACTTTTTCTGCTTGTAGGTACGGGGAAATCAAATCATAAAAAGCATTAAATTTAAAAGTGTTACCATTCATCAGTGTAACATATAATCGTTTTGCACCCAATCCAACAGAGACTGAAGCTATAATATGGGTTCTCTTAAAATTAGTTCTTTGAAGAATATCAAGTACATTATTTTCCCCAGTACAATCAACAATAACATCATATCTATCCAAATCAATATTTGTTTTAAAAGAGTCATCATTTGAAAGAGTATCATTTATAACTTTAACATTTGCGTGTGGATTTAGGGAGTTAAGATAATTACATACCGATAATTCTTTAAATTCACCAATATTATTTAGATTTAAGATATGGCGGGATAAGTTCCCGACTTCAAATATATCTGAATCTGCAATAGTAATATTATATACTCCTGCTCTTACAAATATTTCTGCGATTGATGCTCCAATGCAACCTGCTCCAATGAGCAATATTCTTTTTCTTAGTAACAGGTCACTCATTTTACCTCGTTGAGATATTTCGTGTTGGTTCCAATTTTCTGAAACAATCCAATCCAATTTTGCATTTTTAGTGAATACCTCACATCTATCACACATCCACCATCCCTGTTGATTATTTCTGAATCCTTTTGCTGTCCTTTTGCCATATGATACAGTCGGTAAATACAGAGCTTTCCAAGAAATTATCTCGGGGTCTCCACCAAAAATTCGGGGAACAGGGAAACCAATTAAAAGCAAATGCCGTTTTCCGTCCCGAATTTTTGAGACAATATTTTGAAGGATACACATTATATTAATATGTTGTTTTTCACAGGCAACTAACAATTCGCCAAATGTTTCTGGTGCTTGCCACTCATTAACAACTGGGATCTGATTCATAAGTATCCACGGGGCAATAATGGGAGGTGATATAGTTGTTTTTGAAAGATATTTTCCCCATTCTGTATAATGCTGGATGTTGTTACTTAGCGATTTAAACACCTTAACATAGTATACAAATGGTTTACTTTTATACACATCTAATTCTGCTATTCCATACCGACATTCGACACTCTCCCATTGCATGAAGGTAACCACATCTTCCGAGAAAGCAAACTGCATTTCTAAAATATTGCTCATAGAAAATTCGGGCAGCTCAAATGGCTCGCTTTCTGTAACTAATTTTCCTTTTGCCGCTAGCTCTAGCCAACAAATTGCTCGTTTTGCATGATACAACAAGCGTTCATCTACACTATATGGTTCCGATTGATAATTAGGTATTGTATTCACCTCAAGGCATAATGCTCCTTTTCTCCACAATCCGTTTCTTTCAATTTTGGAGTTGTTAGCTTGATGATACAATGTAACCGTTATACTGTTTTCGACGTCTGGATATACTTTAATTTTTCCCTTTGGGTATTCGGATCCAACAACGAAAAACCATTGAGATTTCTGAGGGAAATATGGTGTTTCACATTCAATCACAATACTTAAGTGTAAATACCAAACATTTAATTCATTATCAAATTGCCACTCATTCATTATCTCAACTTGAGATAATGAATCTAAAGCCCTTCGAGCCTGATTTAATTTATCAAGAATTTGTTTTGACTCCATCTATGCAAATCTTCCTTCTGGAATGGCTGCCGATTTTTCAGTACGGGTTGTAAATCCCGTTGAAGAATTAGATTTTGATGGCTTTGGAGCTGGTGGAAATTCATTACCAAATAGCTCTCTCCATTTGCAAACACTATCATATAATTCTTCACAATCAAAAGCTTCACGAGCTATTTTAGCAGCATCACAAACCGTATCGTAGAAATCAGAATATTCTTCATCTGTAATTCGTGCAAAAACATCATGTTCAGGAACGCCTCTATCAGCTAAAAAAGGTTTATTAGTGTATTGGGAAACGATATTTTCAAGAGTTAATACAACACCTTCGGCAACACTTTTAATATCATCTGGACAACAATCACCAATAAAATGTTCCAACGGATAACTCTTGGGATGTTTCATATCTGGATATTGTGTTTTGCGCCACCACTTCAATGCCTTAACAACATTTATATAGTGGGTATTGCAATTCTTGTTTTTTTCAACCGTCCATCGAATTTGCTCAAGTGGATGTGTTTTATCCCATTTTTCCGCTTCACGGTCAGGAATTAGCAACGGTTCGGATTTCCATTGAGGTTCGTTATCTGATTTATAAAATATGTTATATGCACTTTTAAGTAAGTCATTATTGAACGATTTTGTAAGTAACTTTTGTTGGAAATCTTCAATTGTATATTCCGAAATAATCGCCTCATCTTGAAGTACTCCTGTTTCGCTTTCACTAGGTGCAGAAGTAGGTACGATATCCAAATCAACATAACTTAAACTTATACCAATTGACCTGCCTTGAATTCTATATTTGTCTTTATAATGTTTTTCTAAAAATGGAACAAATAAATCCAAAGCCTCCTCTGGTGTAAACTCTTCAGAGTCTAATTTCGTTACAACAATTACATCGACATCTGATTTATTGCCGTTTTTGGGTTTTACTGCTGTGGAACGTCGGTAACTTCCCTGTAAGAAAGTACTAATAATAATCTTTGATAATGTTTCATCTTCCTCTAATCTCCTTCTTAATGTCGTATGCCCTGTTTTCAAATCCTTCACTTGATTGTCAGACAAACGAATATTAGATAGAAAATCTTTAAAATATGACGGTACAGTAGACATAAATAATCCTCCCTTAATTAGTAAAACTTATTGATTGTGAATATGTACAAGAATTCCTTTGCTCAAAATCATATTCATATAGAATACATTTGCCAAATCCAACTGAATTTTGACCTAAGAAAAACATAAATGCATTTGGAGCAGCAGCAAAAATATGTAGTGTTGCACGCCGTTCCACAGTGCTTCTTCTGCCAATAGCGTTATAAACTGAATTAGCTAAAGCAGTTGCATGTGTTCCATCTTCTATCGAAAAATTTGTAGCACCAACATCGCTTGGCATACAATTAATGATACATCCAATTGATAGATTGTTTTCTTTTATGAATTTTACCACGTCATTGTAAATGTTACGAGTGACATTTAATACTAATGCAGAATCATATTGATTCTCATTAAACTTTTCGTGGGAAATATTCCAATTAGTATAGTTCCTTTTAGATGACAGTTTCACATCCCATAATACAGTGCCATTGGTCGACGATTTTTGTATCGGAAATACGTTGATACCTGATTTACTATCAAGAATTCTTCCTGCTGCAAAGGCTATAGACGCATGTGTATCTAAAAATATTTGATATGCATACTTGTTGCTTGTATTTGTGAGCAAAAATTCCTCCAAATTTCTATAAATATCTTTGTTCCAATCGTATTCACCCTTTATATTGCGACCATCAAACTTATTAATGAATGATAAACAACTCTCTGTGTCTTTTTCCAGGTTTTCTGCTCCACGGGTAAAGCTTTTCACACCAATAGATATTCTTTTAGGGGAATACTTATCGGCAACAAGAAAAATGCGTTTTTCCATTTCTTCATCAAAGTCTTTTCTATCAATACCTTTACCATGTGTTGAAGAAATCATCTGATCATTTACAGTCGCTGAAGCAATAAACCTAATTTGGTCAAACGTCATCATTTGATTGCTATCTGAAATATACTGATGCAACGAATCTCTTACAATTTTTTCTAAAACTTCTATTTCAAACGGCAAAATAAAAAACCGTATTCTCTTATTATCAAGCAAATCTGTATCAAACCCATTTAGCGACGATTTTGCTTCTTTATCAAGCACTTTCCCATAATACTTTTCGATTGACTTTATAAATGTGTTGGCGGACTTATCACATTGCCCGATTAAAAATAATTCATATTCAGGACTTTCTATATCCTTTATAAGGTCATCTAGCCATATTTTAATGTCTGATTTGGTAAAAGTATTTATCGTTGATTTTACTTGTATGCATTTAACAATTTGATTTTGCTGCTCTAATGCTATATCAACCTTATCATTTGATGTTGGAAATTCGACATATATCTTATCCCAGTTACCTTTATCAGTTAAGGCCTCTAATACTGAAGCAAACCCCTGGTATAAAAATCCCCGTGATGCTTCTTTTCCACCCATAATCCTCACCCTTTCCATCATTTATTTGCTTTACTAATCCATGTGATATTCTATAAACAGGCTACCTATTAAATAACCCCAAAATATTTCAAAGCATCTTTGATTGCTTCTACCTTTTCCGCTGTCGGATGCTTCCTCGGCTGTTTCAATTCCTCTACCGCATTAGGAGCATCGTACATTGGCAAGCCTAAATCTCTCTTTACCTCTGCGATATATGCGGTATGTACCTTGAAACCGTATTTAGCTTCTATGTACTCCTTTATCATTTTGTAGGTCACTCGTTCTTTGGGCTTATAGCTTTCCGCTCTTTTAGCAATATTATCAAGTGGAACTTTTCCCTCACCCTCGCCAAACTCAACTTTTACGTTGATATGTCCGTCTGGCTTTTTGTGGGAAAGCAGTACTACCGCCTCAATATTTCCGGACCATGGGAACATGTCCACGCAGCATATCCTCTCCACCTGATATCCTCTGGCGGTTAAAACCTCTAAGTCTCTTGCAAGACTGGTTGGCTTACAGGAAATATAAATCATACGGTCTACGCCATAGTGGATAATTTTCTCCAATGCCTTTGGATGGATGCCATCCCGTGGAGGATCTAATACGATAAAATCCGGTTTTTCGGTAATATCGTCCAATACTTTTAAGACATCACCGGCTAAAAATTCGCAGTTTTCAAGACCATTTAATGCCGCATTTTCCTTTGCGGCTTCCACGGCTTCTTCTACTATTTCCACACCCACTACCTTTTTTGCGGCAGGTGCTAACATCTGTGCAATGGTTCCGGTTCCGCTGTATAAATCAAATACCACCTTGTCTGCCTTCTCGGTCAGCGTATCTCCGATATAGTCCCTTGCAGTCTGGTAAAGCACCTCTGCTCCAAGAGAGTTGGTCTGGAAGAAAGAAAATGGTGTGATTCTAAAACGAAGTCCTAATAATTCTTCGTAAAAATAATCTTTTCCATATAAAATCTCTGTTCCTTCATCCTTTACTACATCTGCTACACTGTCATTTTTCGTATGAAGAATTCCTGCAATGCTGCCGTCTAAATCAAGTTTACATAATGCATCTTTCATTCCAGCCAACAATTCTTTTTCTGAAGATACTGCTTCTGTCAGGCCATCCAGAATATGCTCTGCGCCTGCCGTTACAAGGTCAATCAGGATCTCTTTGGTCTTTACCGCTTTACGCACCAGTAAATGACGCAGATATCCGGTATGCCGCATTCTGTGATAATAGGAAATCTTTTTTTCTGCAAAATACTGCTGCACACAGCTTAATATCTTCCGATAATCTTCATCCACAATTTTGCAGTCTGTTACCGAAACGATATCATAAAAACTGCCACGCTTATGCATGCCAAGGGCAAGGGGACCATCCTTATATTCATCCCCAAAAGTAAATTCCATCTTATTACGGAATCCGAATTCATTCGGACTTGCTTTTACGCCCTCAAAGCTGCAGTTTTCCGGGTCTACTACCGCATCCATCAGTTTCTTCACCTGCTGTCCTTTTAATGCAATCTGATCTTCATAGGATAGATTCTGATAAGTACAGCCTCCGCAGATTCCAAAATGCGGGCACGGTGCTTCCGGCAGCTCATTAGGTGCTTTCTTAAAAACTTCCAGTAAGCGGCCTTCGCCTTTTCCCTTTCTTACTTTATTTACAGAAAAGGAAATCTCCTGTCCCGGTAATACGTTTTTTACGATTACCTGCTTTCCTTCTTCTACTTTTACGACTCCCTTATTCGGGAAATCCACATATGCAACAGTTCCCTGTAATACCTGACCTTTTTTCATACTTACCTCACACGAACAATTCTTTTCCAGAAACACATGTCATCCGCAGCGTTTCCGGCACACTCAGTAAAAGGGCTGCATGATATCACACAGCCCTTTACATCTTCACCTGTTAAATTATGCAAATGATAATGATTATTTCTCTTCCTCGTCATCCTCGTCAAAGAAATCATCTTCAAAATCATCATCGAAATCGTCTTCAAAATCCTCCAGATAATCTGGTGCAAAGAAACGATATAATCCATAAGCAGCTGCAGCAACTACTACAACAATACCAATGATTGCAAAAATTAAACCAGCTTTTGATTTTTTCTTCTCTTCCATTATTTCCTCTTTCTCCTTTTTATGCAATAATTCTGTTACTTTGTTCACATTTGCGGTTAATAAATTCTTTAATTCTTCCATTTTTTCCATTTCTGACCACTCCTTTTTATGCCAACAACAGTTTTTCATTTTCCTGCTACCTCGAACTCTTTTTATTAATTCATTATAGCATATGTTTCCCTAATCTACTAGAAAAAATTACAAATTCATAAAATTTTTATAACTTTTTCAATTTGGCAAAGGATGCAAACATCTTCTTCACACCTACACCGGAAAAATCAACAGTAACCTCATAATCCCTGCCGCCGTCAATAATCTGCTTTACGACTCCGGTGCCGAATTTCATATGGGAAACAGTATCACCCACAGCATAATCCAACGGCTTTTTCATTGCGGAATTGCCAAAGTTCCTTGCCTCCGGTACGCCGGTTCTGCGCAGCGCCATCGGCTTTGCCGAAAATGCATTCTTCGCCAGCATGCTTGGTTTCGGAATATCCGGCATTTTTTCCTTCTGGATGGTTCCCGCCAAAAGTTCCCGCGGAATCTCTTTTACGAAACGGGACACCTTATTATACTGTGTTTCTCCTCGTATCATACGCATTCTTGCGCAGGATATGGACAACCGCTCCTTGGCTCTTGTGATTCCCACATAGGCAAGACGACGTTCTTCTTCGATTTCCGCTGTTGGATTTTCCGCACAGATTGCACCAAATCCCGGAAACAGTCCGTCTTCCATTCCTGCCAGATAAACCTGTGGAAATTCAAGACCTTTTGCACTATGTAACGTCATCAGCACGACATAGTCCTGTGTCTCATCCACACTGTCAATATCCGCAACCAGTGCTACCTCCTCTAAGAATCCGCTTAAGGTCGGCTCTTCTTCGCTTTCCTCATAAGTAACCGCTTTGGAAATCAACTCATCGATATTTTCCATTCGCTGCTGCGCTTCCTCTGTATTTTCTGCTTCCAGCTCACGGACATAACCGGTTTCTTCAATAATTTCCTGCAGAAGCTCTGATACACTGATATATGGTAACTTGCTCCGCATGCTCTGAATCAGCATTACAAACGGTCTGATTTTTGCAGATGCCCGTCCGATTGTGCCAATCTCTTCTGCCATTTTTAAGGCATTATAAAAGGTAAGACCGTTTTCATCGGCATAATCCTGCACCCTGCTTAATGTCGTTGCTCCAATTCCACGTTTTGGCACATTGATAATACGGCGTACTGCCAGATCATCCATGGCATTGTCAATGGTCTTAAGATAAGCCAGTAAATCCTTGATTTCTCTTCTGGAATAGAAGTTTACGCCACCCACAATCTTATATGGTATGCTGGCTGTGATAAAACGTTCCTCGAAAAGCCGGGACTGGGCATTGGTACGGTATAACACGGCACAGTCTCCGTAATGATACAGGCCTTCCCGCACTTTGCTCCGGATATCTTTTGCAACATAGTCTGCTTCATCAAATCCGGTTTCAAACTGATGAAATGCAATTTTTTCGCCTTCCTCATTCTCCGTCCAGAGACGTTTTGCCTTTCGTCCCACATTATTTGCAATGACCCCATTGGCTGCATTTAAAATATTCTGGGTGGAACGGTAATTCTGCTCCAGCTTGATGGTGACTGCATTTGGAAATTCTTTTTCAAAATTCAATATATTATAAATGTTTGCTCCACGGAATTTGTAAATGGACTGGTCATCATCACCTACCACGCAGAGATTCTTATATTTGCCTGCCAGCAGTTTAATCAGCTGGAACTGTGCCGTATTGGTATCCTGATACTCGTCCACCATAATATAACGGAACCGCTCCTGATAATAATCCAGCACTTCCATGTCTGACTGGAAAAGCTCTACGGTCTTCACAATCAAATCATCAAAATCCAGTGCATTATTTTTCCGCAACACCTGCTGATATTCCCGGTAAACGGCTGCTTCCTTCATTTTCCGGAAATCTCCCTGCGCCCGAAGGGCATATGCTTCCGGACTAATCAGCTCGTCCTTTGCAGAAGAAATGGCCGCAAGCAAACTTTTTTCCTTATACATCTTCGTATCAATTTCCAGACGCTTGCAGATATCCTTCATAATGGTCTTCTGATCTTCTGTATCATATATGGTAAAGTTGGTTCCAAATCCGATATGGTCAATAAAACGGCGCAGAATTCTCACACAAGTAGAATGAAAGGTAGATACCCAGATATTTTCCGAGCCATAGCCCACCATGTCATCAATACGCTCCCGCATTTCGCCTGCAGCCTTATTGGTAAATGTAATCGCAAGGATATGATAGGGATTGACTCCCAGTTCCTCTATCAGATATACCGCCCGGTGGGTCAGCACACGGGTCTTTCCGCTGCCTGCGCCCGCCAGCAGCAGCACAGGTCCTTCTGTTGTAAATACACCTTTTTTCTGTTCTTCATTTAATGAATCGTATATACTCATAATGCTCCTTTACTCTCCTCAATACCACTCCGCTCAGTATACCATACTTCCTTAGGGGATGGGAACATATTTTCTGTATTTCTTTTCAGATTTCTTTTTGTACTGTCCGTCGAACGCATTCATGAGTTCTTTTCCCTTATGTTTATTCTATTGTAGTTGCATCACGCAATGTCATTTACACATCACAGCGTCATTGTATATGCTTTCTGTCATTTTTCTTCTTGTTATCTAGTTTTCAATACTATATAATAGGTATGAGGTGAATTCAAATGACAATTGATGCAAAAGATTTATTAAACAGTATTTTATCCAGTCTGTCGCGGATTGACTATATCCGTCCGGAAAGTATTCCAAATATTGACCTTTACATGGATCAGATTACAACCTTCATGGATACCCAGCTTGCAGCTTCCAAGCGTCATCCTGATGACAAGATTCTGACCAAAACCATGATTAACAATTATGCGAAAAACAATCTGCTTCCACCGCCGGTCAAGAAGAAATACAGCAAAGAACATATTCTGATGCTGATTTTCATTTATTATTTCAAAAGCATATTAAGTATCAATGATATCGAAAGTATCTTAAATCCTCTGGCAAAACGTTTCTTCAATGCAGAAGGAGAATTCAATCTGACAACTGTCTATGAAGAGGTGTTCAGTCTGGAACGGGATGAAGTAAAAAATCTGATGAAAGATATTACCAAGAAATTTAACACCAGTTCTACCACCTTTGCAGATGCGCCGGAAGAAGACCAGGATTTTCTTCATACCTTTTCTTTTATCTGCATGTTAAGCTTTGATGTATTTGTAAAGCGTATGTTGATTGAAAAGCTGATTGACGAGACGAAAGAAATGGAAAAAGAAGCCGAAGATGAGCAGCGTGCTGCAGAAAAGAAAGCTTCCGAAGAGAAAAAAGTTTCCGAGAAAAAGACTTCCGGAAAAAAGTCGAACGAATAAAAAGCCATATGCCAGGAAAAAAGCACCGGTTCGAACCGGTGCTTTTCTTTAGCATTTGCGTAATTTTGTACAAAATTTAAATATCGTTTTAATTTTATTTCTACTCTTCGTTTTTCTTTTCCGCTTTTTTCTCTTCTTCCAAAGGTTTTACATTCGTTCTTGCAAATACCATATCATATCCATCACATCCATAATTCAGGGAACGATTCACACGACTGATGGTTGCCGTTGATGCGCCAGTCTTCTCTGCAATATCAAGATAAGTTCTCTGCTCACGCAGCATCTTTGCCACTTCATATCTCTGTGAGAATGCCAGTAATTCATTTACCGTACAGACATCTTCAAAGAATTTATAACATTCCTCTTTATTTTCAAGGCTTAAGATTGCATCAAACAAATGATCCACTGCTTCCGTTCTTACATTCTTACTCATTCTGCCTCTCCTTTTCGTATTATACTTTTTTCAATACAAAAATGTTAGCATATTAAAGTGTGAAAGTAAACCGTTTTTCGAAAAATTTTCTTTTCAATTTTCTATTCAAAATTTTTCTTTTCCTGAACCGTAAGATTTCTGTTTCTGGAAATTTTTAATCCAGAAGATTCTGCATACTCTTTAAGGTAATTACCAAGGTAGATGTATTATGAAGTAATGCAGATACGGTTGGCTGCAGGACTCCTGCCACGCCAAGCACAATCAGTCCTGTATTGAATCCAACAATTGTCCGGTAATTCTTATGAATCCGTTTCATCAATGCATTACTCAGCACCTTTAAGGTTACTATCTCATAAAGATTATCTGCACCGATAGTTACATCTGCAATTTCTCTTGCAATCTCTGCTCCATCACTGATGGCTATTCCAATATCTGCCGCAGATAATGCCGGTGAATCGTTGATACCATCTCCAATCATAATGACCTTGTGTCCTTCTGCTTTGGCTTTCTCTACAAAACTTGCCTTATCTTCCGGAAGTACCTCGGAGTAATACTCGTCTACGCCCACTCTTGCTGCAATGGCGGATGCTGTACGTTCACTATCCCCTGTCATCATAACAACTTTCTTAATTCCGGCTGTCTTTAAGGAATTTACAACGGCTGCTGCTTCATCACGAAGCGGATCTTCAATACAGATAACGGCTGCAAGGCGGTTCTCAATTGCCATATAAAGGTGTGAATATTCTGATGGAAGGCTGTTAAACTGTTCTTCATAGCCTTCCGGAACCACACATTTTTCATCTTCAAATACAAAGTGATAGCTTCCGATTACCACACTCTTTCCTTCTATGGTGGAAGAAATTCCGTGGGCTACAATATATTCCACCTTAGAATGTAGTTCTTCATGCACAAGATTCTTTTCCTGGGCTGCATCTACAACTGCTTTTGCCATAGAATGAGGGAAATGTTCCTCTAAGCAGGCAGCAATACGTAAAAGCTCTTCCGTGGACTTATCCGTAAAAGAAACCACATCTACTACGGTAGGCTGTGCTTTGGTCAGAGTACCTGTTTTGTCAAAGACGATGGTATCTGCTTCTGCCATTGCCTCTAAGAATTTGCCACCTTTTACGGTAATATTGTGCACACTTGCTTCACGGATTGCAGACAATACAGATACCGGCATTGCAAGTTTTAATGCACAGGAAAAGTCCACCATAAGAACTGCTAATGCTTTTGTGGCATTTCTGGTAAAGAGCCAGGTAATTCCTGTTCCTAGTAATGTATACGGAACCAGGCGGTCTGCCAGATGCTCGGCTTTACTTTCCAGGGAAGATTTTAACTTCTCTGACTCTTCAATCATCGTGACAATTTTTTCAAATTTGCTGGAGCCATTTACTTCTTTGACACGAATGGTCAGTTCTCCTTCTTCCAATACGGTTCCGGCATAGACATAACTTTCTACACTCTTATGCACCGGAAGGGATTCGCCGGTTAAGGATGCCTGATTTACCATCGCATCCCCTTCCGTTACCACGCCATCAAACGGAATGACATTTCCCATATGAATACAGACTTCATCGCCTTCTTTAATCTCAGATGCCGATACCAGTATTTCCTGTCCATCCTGACACAGCCATACTTTACTGATATTTAAGGACATACTTCTTGCCAGATCATCGACGGATTTCTTGTGTGTCCACTCCTCTAAGATTTCTCCAATGCCCAGTAAGAACATAATGGAACCTGCTGTATTGATATCATTGCGAAGCAGAGAGACTCCAATAGCTGTTCCATCCAGCACCGGAACCTCTATCCTGCCCTTCGCCAATGCAGACACTCCAGCCCACAAATATTTCACGGAACGGACCATGGTAATTCCTGCGCGGATTGGATATGGCAGGAACATCTTACTGCCCATACGGAGTACCACTTTATTTACCAGCTTGTCCCAGTAAGTCCGGTTCAGCTCCCTGCCGGAATTCTGTAAAAAAGTCTCTGGCACATCCACTTTCTGATAAGAGAAATGACGCAGTGTCTCTATCATCTCCTCACGATTTCCCACATAACAGACTACTGCATCCTGTAAACGTTCATTTACTTTCACTGAAGTGACACATTTGCAGTTACTCAGGTAATATTCCATCATATCTGCCTGGCGGAAACTCATCCCGCCCTGAATGATATGAATACGAAGTCTTCCTTTTATCTCATGTTTTATAACAAATCTCATATTACATACTTCCTTAGATAAAGAATCACCTACAGCATATTCTGCAGGTGATTCTCATAGTTTACGTGAACAGCGTGCAAAATCGCATGCCCAATGTTTATTCTGCTACAGTTTCTTCTGTTGCATCTTCTACAGATTCATCTGTATATTCTGCTGCTTTAGCAGCTCTGTCTTCATTAATCTGCTGTGCCTCAGCATAAATATCCTCTGCATTCTCCTGGATATTAGAAGCAGTCTTCATGACACATTCCTTTGCACGTAATGCTGCTGCTGTACAGTTTGTGTAGACTTTCTTTGCATCCTTGCTACCTAATATTTTAATTCCGGCTGTTCCAAACAATACACCGGCAGCAAAGATTCCGGTCTTCTTCCAGTTAAATTTTTTTACAAAATCAAACATATGTATTCCTCCTATTTCTGTTTGTTTTTTAGCTTACCGCCAATAAAACCCATTGTCCATACTCTTTTCTGTTATTGAGAATTCTTATCAACAACGGAATCCTATCTTGAAATTTTAATTACGGAAATAATCTCTTCCCAGTGGTCTAAAACATATTGTCCAATAATCGGGTCATACATTTTGCCGAGATTATTTTTGATTTCCTGATAACAGTAGTCAAAATCATGCGCTTTGCGATAACTCCGGTTTGAAGTCATGGCATCAATGGAATCGCAGATTGCAATGATTCTTGCCCCAACCGGAATTTCTTCTCCTTTGAGTCCAAGCGGATAGCCCTTTCCATCGAATCGTTCATGATGACAGAGCACGATATATTTCAGTTCTTTTAAATGTCTTGATTTACTCAAAATCTCAGCTCCAATAGAGGGATGTTTCTTCATTGTCTCCCATTCCTCATCATCAAGCTTTCCTTCTTTATTTAAAACAGCATCCGGAACACCGATTTTTCCAATATCATGGAGATGTGCCGCAATATGGATTTGCTGTATATTCTCCGTTTTTAAGCCAATTAACTGGCATACTTTCATAGCCATATCACTGACACGCTGGGAATGCCCCGCCGTATAAGGGTCCTTTGCATCCAGTGCGCAGGTAATGCATTCTATAATTTCATGATAATCTATCTCGCCGCAATATTCACAAGTTTTCAAATAATCCCTTCACTTTCTATCCTTCAATGACAAATTTTGCAAATGATAATTCTGCTCCTTTGCCGATTCTGCTGCAGATATTTACCACTCTGGTCATAACACCTGCAAACTGGTTATCTTTGGTTACAATTTTAAGAAGCTGTGTCTCTGCCTCATATTCTGCTTCCTCTACATCTTCTAATTCTAATGTTTCACGAAGAATTTCTTTTACCTGATCCTCTGTTACTTTTTTAGACATCCGATAATATCTTCCCATAATGTGCTTCCTTTCTTAGTTATTACTACTTTATGTTAGTTCTTTCTAATCCAGTTGTATTATAACATCTGTTATTGAAAATAGAACCTTTCTTATCGATATTTTTTCTCATTATTTCTTAATTTGATTTACACCTGTATCCACGTTATAATAGTCCTATTACATAAATCTGATTTTTCAGCAGAATACTAATACAAAAGAAAGATAAAAGGAGGCTATTTTATGTGCACCGCAGCTACTTATCAAACAAAGAACTTCTACATGGGCAGAACCCTTGATTATGAATTTTCCTATGGCGATGAAGTCACCATTACCCCCCGCAACTATCCGTTTCATTTCCGTCATGCCGGGACTTTAAGCTCCCACTATGCCATGATTGGCATGGCTCATGTAGCACCAGACAATGGTGTTGACTATCCTCTTTATTATGATGCCTGCAATGAAAAAGGTGTCTGCATGGCAGGGCTTAACTTTGTGGGAAATGCCGCTTATGCTGATATTATTGATACAAAAGAAAATGTTGCACAATTTGAATTTATTCCATGGATTCTAAGCCAGTGTGCTTCTGTTTCAGAAGCCAAAGAAAAATTAGTACAGATGAATCTCGTTGGAACTGTTTTTGCCAGCCATTTTCCGGCAGCACAGCTTCACTGGATGATTGCCGATAAAAGCGAAAACATCGTTGTGGAATCCATGGCAGACGGGCTTCATATCTATGACAATCCTGCCGGTGTGCTGACCAACAATCCACCTTTTCCAATGCAGATGTTTGCTTTAAATAATTATGCAGCGCTCTCATCCAGGCAGCCGGAAAATCATTTTTCCGACAAACTCAACTTACAGGCTTACAGCCGCGGTATGGGGGCTTTGGGTCTGCCGGGCGATTTATCTTCCCAATCCCGTTTTATCCGGGTTGCTTTCACCAGACTGCATTCCATTTCCGGCAGTTCAGAAATCGAAAGTGTCAGCCAGTTCTTTCATATCTTAGGTTCCGTCGACCAGCAGCGGGGCTGCTGTGAAGTTGCTGATAACAAATATGAAATTACAATCTATACTTCCTGCTGCAATGCGGATAAGGGAATTTATTACTATACGACCTATGATAATCATTCAATTAACGGAATCGATATGCATCATGAGAACCTGGACAGTGCAGAGTTGATCCGGTTTGCGGTTCTTGATGCAGGTGAGATTCACTGGCAGAATTAGGGGATTGCGATGTGGGAGATAAATTTATTAAAAAATTTTGCAGCAGTCGAAGCGCATTGATTTTCATATGATGAAACGTCACCGTTCTAAGAGGTCTGTTTTTCTTTTTACGATAAAAACCGTCTTTTCTATGTTTGACAAAATATTGGTACTGATCGTCGAAGTGCAGATGCCTGATAAGGGCTGTTAGGGGCACTTGGAATTTCGTCTGGCAACAGGCAACGCTGGTACAAGGATGTACCAGCGAGGCACAATTGAACATGGATGTGAATTTGTGCCGGTTGCCAGATGAAATGAAAAGTATATCGAAATTCCCAGTGCCCCTTGCAGACATTAGGTGGCATCTGTCCTCGACGGACAGTACCAATATTCTGTCAAAGCAACCGAAAAGACAGTTTATCATCAAGAAAAACAGACCCCTAAGAACGGTTGACATTTCACATAAAAGAAAATCAGATGTACTTTGACTGCTGCAAAATTCTTTGATTCTAAATGTTATCTCCCACATCTCAATCCCTTAATGGATGACATATAAAAGGAGCAGACCCGCATCAAAAGTCTGCTCCCTTTACGTCCAAAGTATTTTGTGTGTATTGTAATGTTCCTTACAAGAGTTAGTTTATGCTAACTCTTGTTTTCTGTCAATACCGCTGTTGATATTCTTTTCTCACCTGTGATAACTCCTTATAGATGTTCCGGTGATTTAAAATAATTCAAGAAACTCTTCGCCAGTTCCACATTGGTATTGACCACCAGTTCTTCCGGAAAATCTACCATCTGAATAACTTCCAATGGATATTGATGATTCCCAACTGCAGTATCCACATGCGCATCGGAATCCATGATAACCGGAACTTTATATTCCTTGCAAAGTTCTAACATTTTGCAGCTGTTTTCCTTCGTATTCTGCCGGAAGCCACCCGGTGTCAGGGAGCCATTGTTGACCTCTAACAATACATGATGTTCCTTTGCACCTTCCACCAATGCACGATAATCCACCGGATAATAAGAATCATCCGGATGTCCGATAATGTTTACATAGGGATTTTTCATCACATTCAGATAAGTTTTCGTATTTTCTTCTATGGTTCCCGGATGAAAACACGGACCATGCATACTTGCAACGCACAAATCCATCTGCTTTAAGGTACGCTCCGGCAGATCCACATGCCCTTCCATATCCATGATATTAAGTTCTGCGCCAAACAGCGTATACATTTCTCCATGCTTTCTTTCCAGCACGCGAAGATTATTAAAATATAACTCGCTGCAGGTTCCCGGCATTTTCGGAGCATGCTCTGTAATACCAAAGAGACGGATTCCTTTCTGCTCTGCCGCCTTTATCATTGCTTCAATAGTACTGTAAGCATGTCCGCTTGCAATTGTATGAGTATGAAGGTCTACGTAGTCGTTCATGTTCTGTTCTCCTTTTATATCTCTTGTCTTAATACTGTTTTCTAAATTTCAGACAATCCTATCCTATCCATCATAGCACATTTTCATCTGTCTTTCATACTATAATACAAATGTCTTTTAAGGATGCTCTATGAAACGATTTTATAAAAAAGGTATTTCTCTTTTCTTAATTCTTCTTATGTCCTTCCCGCTTTGTGCCTGCAAATCAGATGATTCTAAAGCATTAACAACCGTAAAATTAAATGAAGTGGCACATTCCATCTTTTACGCACCGATGTATGTGGCCATCGAAAAAGGCTACTTTGAAGATGAGGGAATCGAGCTCTCATTGACCACCGGCTTTGGAGCGGATAAAACCATGGCTACCGTTGTTTCCGGGGATGCAGATGTAGGATTCATGGGAACGGAGGCAAGCATTTATGCCTACACGGAAGGTGCAAAAGACCATGTCATCAATTTTGCACAGCTTACCCAGCGTGCCGGTAACTTTGTGGTTGCAAGGGAAAACACCGATTCCTTTTCCTATGAAGATATGATTGGAAAAGATGTGCTGGGCGGAAGAGCCGGTGGCACACCGGAAATGGTATATGAATATGTACTCCGGGAAAATGGTGTTTCTCCTTCCGAAGTCAAAATCGACCAGAGTATTGACTTTGGTTCTACAGCAGCGGCTTTTTCCGGCGGGCAGGGGGATTATACCATTGAATTTGAACCATCCGCTACTGCTTTGGAGCAGTCCGGTGACGGCTATGTGGTAGCGTCCATTGGCGTGGATTCCGGCTATCTTCCATATACTGCTTTTTGTGCCAAAGAAAGCTATCTTAAGGAAAATGCCGACCTTATCCAGCATTTCACCAATGCTTTACAGAAAGGCATGGATTATGTAGCAGGTCACAGTCCGGAAGAAATCGCAACTGTCATTGCACCACAGTTTAGTGAAACAGATCTTAAAACCCTTACACTTATTGTAAGCCGCTACTACGACCAGGAAACCTGGAACACAGATTTAATACTCCGGGAAGAAGGCTATGACTTAATGCTTACTATTTTAGAAGAGTCCGGTGTTCTCTCCGGTGCCGCTCCTTATGAAGATCTTGTAAATACAGATTTTGCAGAAAAAGCATCCACACCGTAGTTTAAAATATCAGAAATTAAATCATTATTTAAAAAGCACAGAATATATAGTAAATAACATTACTATACACGCTGTGCTTTTATCACTTAGATATCCTTTTACATTCCACCCTGTTAGCGAATCATAGAAAATGCACCAACACTGATTAACATCATAATTACACCAGCCAGCAATACGCCAAGCATCACTGCGATAACAGATGATTTAAAATCCATATCTAAGATGCTGGCTGCCAGAGTTCCTGTCCAGGCTCCGGTTCCCGGCACCGGGATTCCAACAAAGAGCAGTAATGCCAAGAATAATCCTCTTCCTGCCTTTGCCTGCAGCTTCTTACCACCCTTTTCACCTTTTTCCAGACACCAGGCGAAGAATTTTCCAATAACAGGCTTATCTGCACCCCAAATCAGTACTTTTCTTGCAAAAAAATAAATAAATGGTACCGGCAGCATATTTCCAATGATGGAAATAATATAAGATGGTATCAATGGAAGTCCAAAGCCCTGTGAAAATGGAATCGCTCCTCTCAGTTCAACCAGTGGTACCATGGAAACAAAAAATACAATCAGATAATGTAATAACATAATACTCCTTTCCTAATGAATTATGACTGTTTATAGTTTTTCAAAAACGTAATCAGCATATCCATTTCTTCATCTGAACCAATGGTAATACGCAGGTAATTTGCAATCCGCTCCGGTTTGGAGAAATGACGGACATAAATGTCTTTCTTCTTCAAATCTTCAAACAGCCTCTCCATGGAAATCGTATCATGGGTTACAAAGAGGAAGTTGCTCTTTGAATCATCCATCCGGTATCCCAGTGCCCGAAGTTCTTCCTTGGTACGCTCTCTCGTTGCAATAATCTTCTGTGTTGTCTCTTTAAAATAAGCTTCATCCAAAATAGCAGCCGTTCCCATTTCAATCGTAAGGGAATTTAAGGTATAAGAATTAAATGAATATTTAACATCGTTCAAATATTTGATTAATTCAGGCTGTGCCATCGCATATCCAATCCGCATGCCTGCCATGGAACGGGATTTACTAAAGGTCTGGACTACCAGCACATTGTCATATTTATCAATAAGCGGCAATGCAGATGTTCCACCAAAATCAATATATGCTTCATCCACAATAACAATGACATCCGGATTCTGTGCAATGATGCGTTCCACATCTTCTAACGGAAGCAGTTTTCCTGTCGGTGCGTTTGGATTTGGAAATACAATTCCTCCGTTTTCCCCAGCATAATCCTCCGGGCGAATCGTAAAATCCCTATCCAGTGGAATCTGCTTATATGGAATACGGAATTCCTCTGCCCAGACATCATAGAAAGAATAAGTAATATCCGGAAACAGAATCGGACGATTGGAATTAAAAAATGTCATAAAGCACATGGCAAGTACATCATCTGAGCCAACGCCCACAAATACCTGATTGGAATTTAAACCATATTGTTCTGCAATTGCGTCCGTCAGTTTCTCAATCTTTGGATCCGGATAAAGACGCAGCCGTTCGGTATCAAAAGAGGTTAAAACATCCTTTACTCCCGGTGCCGGTGGATACGGGTTCTCATTGGTATTCAGTTTTATCATTTTCTCTTTCTTCGGCTGTTCTCCCGGAACATACGGGATAACTTTGCGTATATTATTTTCCCATGCTTTCATGTCTTACTCCTTCTATCTGCTGCTTGATTTTATCATTCTTTCGTTTTCCGATTTTTTATTCTGCTGCCTTCAGTCCATACTCTGTTGCCAGCTTTGCAAATGCCTGCATGGAATTTACTACTGTCTCATAAGAAGTGCAGTATGCAAGGCGTACATAACCGCCATAGCCGAAGGCACTTCCTTTTACCAGAATCAAATGGTATTTCTTCGCAGCTTCTACAAATTCTTCTTCCTTTGCAACCGGAGATTTCAGCCACAGATAAAATGCTCCCTGTGGTTTGATGCAGGTGAATCCAAGCTTCGTCAGTCCTTCATATAAAGCAATACGGTTGCGGTCATAAAATTCAAGATTGGTCTTTTCCTTTAAGCACTCTGCCACTGCTTTCTGAATGAGGGATGGTGCATTTACAAAGCCAAGAGTACGGTTTGATACGGTAATTCCCTCGATTAATTCTGCGGAATCTGCCGCTTCATCCGGCACTACCACATAACCGATCCGCTCGCCCGGAAGTGATAAAGATTTACTGAAGGAATATCCTACCAGCGTATCTTTATAATATTTCGTCAGGAAATTCTCCTGTACGCCGTCGTAAACCAGTTCACGGTATGGTTCATCGGAAATAAGATAAATATCGGTTCCAAATTCCTCTTCCTTCGCAGTTAAAATTCTGGCAATCTCTTTTAAGGTAGCATCTGAATATACCACTCCGGTCGGGTTGTTCGGATTGTTGATGATAACCGCTCTTGTATCTTTTGTAATTTTTCGTTCAAAGTCTGCTAAATCCGGCATAAAATCTGCTTCATCTGGCATGACTTCCACAATCTTTGCATCGAAGTTTGCGGCATAGCTTTTATATTCACCAAAATACGGAGCAAATACCATAACTTCATTGCCCGGATCTAAAATCGTCTTAAAAATAATATTCAGACCGCCTGCTGCACCAACTGTCATAATCAGGTTCTTCCCATGGAAATTGGTTCCGAAGCGTTCATTTAAGTTCTCTGCAATTGCCTCCCTTACTTCCTCATAGCCTGCATTTGCCATATATCCATGCACCACAAGCGGGTCTTCTTTATCCAAAATATCATAAATTGCTGTCTTAATTTTTTCCGGTGCCGGTGTAGCCGGATTGCCAAGGCTGAAATCATACACATTTTCTGCCCCATATCTGGCAGCCATTTCTTTTCCTTCCATAAACATGGCACGAATTGCAGAGCTTCCTGCCATTGCCTGTTTTATCTTTTTTGACAACATATCTTATGCCTTCTTTCTCTTTCTATTCTGTTACAGTATAGCTGAGACTATCCGTAAAATCAATCTGTTTTCTTGTTTCCGATGGGAATCTGCGTGATAACAATTGCCACAAACATCAGCACGCAGCCTATAATTTCTTTCAGTGATAAAACCTGTCCTAAAATCACCCATCCTGCCAGTGCAGATATCACCGACTCCAGGCTCATAATAAGGGATGCTATTATCGGATTAATCCCTTTTTGTCCCACAATCTGCAGTGTATAACCCACGCCACAGGAAAGAAGTCCCGCATACAACAAAGGCATCCATGCCGCCTGAATATTGGAAATATCCGGTGTCTCTGTAAACAGCATTCCTACTGCTGAAAGTACTCCGCATACAAAAAACTGTATACAGGACATTTTTACGCCGTCTACCTTCGGTGAAAAATAATCAACCACCAGTATATGAACGGAAAATGCCAGTGCACATAAAAGAAGCATGATGTCTGCCCGCTCAATGGTAAAACTGCCGTCCTTCATACAAAGCAGATACATTCCCACAACTGCCAGTGCTACACAAAACCACAGCTTGATTCCCGGACGCTTTCCAATAAAGATGCCGATAACCGGAATCATCACAATATACAACGCCGTAAAAAAGCCAGATTTACCAACGCTTGCTTCCATAATGCCAAACTGCTGCAGATTGGATGCAATGCAAAGAATTACACCACAGGCAATTCCGCCTGTCCACAAAGTCTTTTTATCCTCTTTTTCCTGATTTTCTGCTCCTGTCTCTTTCTTTTTCTTTAAAACCAGAATAACCGGGATTAGCACCAGTCCCCCCAGAACGCATCGGATTGCGTTAAAGGTAAAGGGACCAATATATTCCATGCCCACGCTCTGGGCTACAAAAGCAACGCCCCAGATGGTTGCGGTCAATAATAATATCAAAGAACTCTTTATCTGCTGTTTCATAAAATCTCCATTCTGTCCTTATTCTTTTGCATAATTTATCATATTGCTCTTATATTAATGCATTTCTTTCCTTCTTGCAAGAGTCATAACATACAACAAAGAGCATCAAAGGCGGTGCTTCTCATCCTTCCCATTGGATGACACCTTATGCCAATGATGCTCTTTTCTTATGTTAACCAGAATCTCTCTCCCGGATAAACACCTTTTTCTATTTATTTACCATGTCAATAAAGCGTAAAAATGCTTCTCTTCCTTCTTCGGTGCATTTGTATACACCGGCATCCAGAAGAACTTCACGGAATACCAGTCCGATTTCCTTTCGGATAATCCCGTCGATATTTTCTTCCGTAATGCTCTCATATTTCGGCAAAAATTCCTCTACCCAGTCTGCATGCTTACTTAAAACTTCATTGCTCCGTAAATCAGCCCTGGAAAGAATTGCCGTCTTAAGCTGTGCCATCTCGTCCTTCAGACGTGCCGGCAGCACTGCCAGACCCATTACCTCGATTAAGCCGATATTTTCCTTCTTAATATGATGAAGCTTCGCATGCGGATGATATACGCCCAGCGGATGCTCCTTTGTTGTAATATTATTACGAAGCACTAAATCCAGTTCGTAATTATTGCCTCGTTTTCTTGCAATTGGCGTAATGGTATTATGTGGCTCCCCGTCTGTTTCTGCAAAAATAAATGCTGCCTCATCCGTATAGCCACGCCAGGTCAGAAGTATTTTATCTGCCAGCTCAATCAGCCGTTCTGTATCCGGTGCGGACAGGCGGATAACTGACATCGGCCATTTTACAATTCCGGCTTTCACATCTTCAAAGCCCGCAAAGGTAATCTCTTTTTCCAGCGGTGCCTTTGCCATGGCAAATTCATAATGTCCACCCTGAAAATGATCATGGCTTAAAATCGAACCTCCTACAATCGGCAGGTCTGCATTGGAGCCAACGAAATAATGCGGAAACTGTTTTACAAAATCCAGCAGTTTTCCAAAGGTTGCCTTCTCGATTTTCATCGGTGTATGCTTTCCATTAAACACGATGCAGTGCTCATTATAGTACACATAAGGAGAATACTGTAAGAACCAGTCACTATGATTGATGGTTACCGGAATAATACGGTGATTCTGTCTTGCCGGATGGTTGACTCTTCCTGCATAACCTTCATTTTCCTTACACAAAAGGCATTTCGGATAGCCGCTCTGTTTTGCCAGCTTTGCAGCTGCAATGGCTTTCGGGTCCTTTTCCGGCTTGGATAAGTTAATTGTAATATCCAGTTCACCAAACTCCGTCTCTGCGGTCCATTTCATATCACGTCTGATACGGTATCTGCGGATATAATTGCTGTCCTGGCTGAGAGTATAATAATAATCTGTTGCCGCCTTTGCATCCTTCTCATAAAGGCTCTGAAATTTATGAATTACTTCACCTGGTCTTGGCATCAGCATTCCCATGATTTTCGTATCAAATAAATCTCGGTATACTACACTGTTTTCCTTTAAAATGCCTTTTTCATAAGCATAATCCAGCAGACGGTTTAATAATTCTTCCAGACTCTCTTCTGCTTCTTCTCTGCTCATCGGTGTCCGTGACTGATAAGCTGTCACAGCGTCCTCATCTAATTCTTCTAATTCAAACAATTCCAGCAGGCGGTTGATGGTAAATCTTTCATCTTCCTTCGGAACCAGTCCGGTTACCATGCCATATTCTGTTAATTTTAAGATATCTTCACAAATCATAACTTACCTCCTGTTTCTTATGCCAGTCTGGATGGACCGTCTCCAATTTCTACTACATAGAAATCTGCGCTGTATCCAATTTTCTTTTCATAGGCACTGCCTACTGCTTCAATAAAATGTTCTACTGCTTCATCCTTTACAATACTGACGGTGCATCCGCCAAAGCCTGCACCTGTCATACGGGATCCAATGACTCCATCCACCTTCCAGGCTTCTTCCACTAAGGTATCCAGTTCAATTCCGGTTACTTCATAATCATCCCTTAAGGATACATGGGATGCATTCATCAGCTTTCCAAAGGTTTCCACATCATTTTCTTTCAAAGCTTCCACTGCTTTTAGGGTTCTCTGGTTCTCATATACCGCATGTTTTGCCCGACGCATGCGGACCTCACTTCCGATGGCTCCCTTATATTCTTCAAACTGTTCCTCGGACAATTCACCAAGACTTTTGATGTCCACCACCTTCTGTAATTCTGCCAGTGCTTCCTCACACTCTGCACGACGTTCATTATATTTCGAATCACCCAGACCACGCTTCTTATTGCTGCAGGAAATTACAATTTTAGCATCTTTTAAACGAACCGGCGCATATTCATATTTTAAAGTAGCCGTGTCTAAGAAAATTGCATGCTCTGCTTTTCCCATGGCAATGGCAAACTGATCCATGATGCCACAGTTCACACCATTGAATTTATTCTCTGAAAACTGTCCGATTAAAGCCAGATCCTGATTCGTTACACCAAATCCGAATAAGTCCTTTAAGATATATCCGGTCAGTACCTCAACAGATGCAGAAGAAGAAAGTCCGGAACCATTCGGGATATTTCCAAATAATAACAAATCCAGTCCGGTATCTACCTGCATGCCCTTTTCTCCAAACGCCCAGATAACACCCTTCGGATAATTCGTCCAGTCTGCTTCTTTCTCCGGTTTCAAGCCTTCAATGGAAGATTCCAGCACACCAAGCTGTTCAAAATTCATGGAATAAAATCTCAGTTTCTTATCGGCACGTTTTCTTGCCACGCCATAAGTTCCAATGGTCAGTGCACATGGAAATACATGACCTCCGTTGTAATCCGTATGCTCTCCAATCAGATTCACACGTCCCGGTGCAAAATACACACGGATGTCTCCTTCATCCCCAAATAATTCCTTAAACCTTGTCAAAACCTGCTCCTTCATCAATACATTCTCCTTTCGATTTATTTTCATCCGTTCCTGTTATCCGGCACATTTTCACAGGATATTATTCAGCTGTCTTTGTGCTCGTCAGCAACATAATTTATATTTTTTTACTTCCTGATAATATTATACTATGTGCCCTGTTTCTTTGCAATATTGCTGTTCTAGTCTGCAACATCTCAATTGCTATTTGGCAACATTTTTCCATATGCAAGATAAGGATTTATAAATAACTGTGAAAATATAAAAGCACCAGTCTCTGACTGAATGAATAAGATACGAGGGAGGGCTGTAAGGGACATTGGAAATTCGATAAAAACATATATGATTCTGACAACCGGCGCAAATTCACATCCATGTTCATCTGCGCCTCGCCGGTACATCCCTGTACCGGCGTTGCCTGTTTCCGAACGAATTTCATAAGTCCCTAACAGCCCTCCCTCATGTATCTGCAATCATCCAGGCAGAGTCTGGTGTTATTTCTAATTTCAATTTATTTTCAGTGGTTCCTACAGACATTCATCATACTAAAATTGTCTGAACAGAAGCTGGCGTTCTTATTCTTTATTCTTTATTCTTATTCTTTATTCCAATTCCCTACAATGCTGCTTCAGCGGCTGCCAGCTTGTCCAGTGCACTCTGTGGTACCTTCGCTTTTGCGCCCTCGCTTAAGGCATTATAGGCATTTCTTGCATTGGCTACTGCTGCTGCATCTGTGGCAGTTATCGTATCTGGCAATGCCATGATTGTATTCGTTACATTCTGTGCATCGATACTTTCCTGATTCTGCAATTCCTGCAGTGCCTGTTCATACTGCAACTGTGACAGAGCTGACTCGGCTGCTGTCAGCACATTCAGATTCTTTACATATGCTTTGGCGCTGTCAGATAAAGCATCATACTGGGAACGGACAGATGCAATGGTTCCTGCGGAGTCCAGGGTTACTGTTCCAATGGAGGTGATTGCCTCATCTACTGCAGATGCTGCATCCATATCCTTGCCCTTCTGGCTCTCGGTTCCCGGCAGTTCATAAACAAGCACCGGATAACCAGCTTCTATATTTTCATAAATTGTTTTTGCTGCACTGTATGGAAGATTGATACATCCATGTGAACCGCTTCTTTTATAAATTGTTCCACCAAAAGTACTTCTCCAGCTGGCATCATGCATTCCAACACCACCGTTAAAAGGTATCCAGAAAGATACCGGAGACTCATAATCTTCGCCGCGAAGCACCGCATCCTTTGCCTTATAAGTAACACCAAAAGAGCCGGACGGCGTTCCATGATTCTTTGCAAGGTTACCGGAGACAAAATCAGATTCTACCACCAGCGATCCGTTCTTATAGAAAAACAAATGCTGTGCGGTCAGATTGATTTCCACATATGTATTACCATAGTCATTCTCACCATGGCTGTTAGCCGTCTGGGAATAAACCGGCTCTCTTTTTACATCCTTACCGGCTTTCAAATCCTCCAGTATCATTTCCTTTTCGGCTGCATTATCTACCCACCATCCGTAATTTCCACCATAAATTGTCACTGTCTGTCCATAGGAAGTATCCAGTGTCCGGTTTCCATAAGCGGTATTATAATTTTTTGCCATAGCTTTTACATAAGAGCTCAATGCCTCATCATCTACAGACACATTGAAATCATCATCCACAGAAAGCCATGTACTGATGGTTTCTCCATCCAAAACCACATCATCCCTGCCTTCTGCCTGATAGGTAATCTTCATCTGGGTATATTTATTCAAGGTATCCAATGCATCCTGAAATACATCATCCTCTTCTTTTACCTTAGGGTCTTCATAACAGCCTTCCCCGGAAAGGTCAAATTCCGGCTGCATTTTATCCAAGGCTTCTTTGATTTTCTCCGTAAATGCATCCTTATCGATTTTTGTTCCATATACCTCCGGCTGCACTTCATAGCCATCCTTTGTATAATCCTTAATCTGTGCATTTTCGGAATCCGTCCATTTGCTTTCATCCATACAGGACAAATCATCCAGAACATTCTTCAATTTTTCTTCATCAAAAGTTATCATGGTTTCCACTTCGTATTTCCGTGGAGAAATAAGATAGTACGGCCATGCAAATCCATTCTGCTTCTTTAAAAGCTCTTTTATCTGCTTATCAAATACCGGCTCCATGTCAATGTCTGTTCCATTGATGTTCTCTGTCTTATCCTCACGCTCCACCAGCTTCATCTCATACCTGGAGGCCTGCTTCGTAATCTTCTTTTCCACACCACTGGTTGAGGAAGCGGATACCCCCACATTATTTATCGTGGTACGAAATGCAAAATGGCTCTGAAAAAACAGTGCCAGTACCAGATAAATCACAACTAATATTCCTACAGGAATTCCGATTACACAAAGAAGTTTTTTTCTGCTCATTTTTTTCTTTGCAGTTTCCTGCTGTTTCTCTTCATTCTTCTTCATATCCCTTAACCTTTCTATTTTGCTAGTTTCCATTATAGTTGACCGTTTTTCTTTGTCAATGAAATCCCGCATTTGTAATATTTATTTAAAAAATGAAATACATTTTCTTGTATTCTTGCACAATGAAAATGTTCCTTTTCCATTAAAATCTTAAGAATTCCATAAAAATTATTAAATTCGATTTTATAGCATTGTTTTTTAAAAAATGCTGTGCTAGAATTCCACAATAGAAGTAGTATTCTTACATTAAAAAAGGGGAATCCGATGTTGAAAAAAGATAACTTTAAGCAAAATCTCAAAGCATTTTTTCAAAAATATAAGCACGCATGGGTTCTGCTGTATGTATTCATATATTTTCCATGGTTTACCTATCTGGAAAAACATGTGACTTCAAATTTCAACGTAATACATACTGCACTGGATGATAAAATCCCATTTATAGAATTTTTCATCGTACCATATATGTTATGGTTTGGATATGTCGCATATGCGGTTCTTTACTTTTTCTTCAAAAATAAAGAAGATTATTACCGGCTCTGTACATTCCTGTTTGTGGGAATGACTGTATTTCTGGTAGTATCCAGCCTCTATCCAAACGGACATTATCTCCGCCCCCATTCCTTTGAGCATGACAATGTCTTCACCCATATGGTAACCTGGCTTTATGCAACCGATACACCGACAAACCTGTTTCCAAGTATTCATGTTTATAATTCGCTCGGTGTTCACATTGCAATCTGTAACAGTAAAGAATTTAAGGATCGTCCGAAGTTAAAGCTGGCTTCTTTCATTCTTATGGTCAGCATTATTCTTGCAACCATGTTCTTAAAACAGCATTCTGTATTTGATGTGGTTACTGCATTTGTAATGGCTGCTGTCATGTACTCTTTCGTCTACGGCAGGAACTTTGCTTTCGGCCGCAGCAAGGCAAAAGAATCTTTAGAAAAACAGCTTAAGCACATATAGTTTTTATAAAAGAACTGCTGCTCCATTTTGAGCAGCAGTTTTTTTATTTCAAATGTTCGATTTCATCCATCCAGATACGCACTGATGCATCACTTGGCATTCTTAAATCACCTCTTGGTGATACTGCTACCGTACCGACCTTTGGTCCATCCGGCAGACAGGAACGTTTAAACTGCTGTGAGAAGAAACGGCGGTAGAAGGTCTTTAACCATTTCAAAATCACTGCATTGTCGTACTGCCCCTCAAATGCCACCTGTGCCAGGCGATATATTTTTGCCGGAGGAAAGCCAAATCGCATCACATAATATAAATAGAAATCATGCAGTTCATACGGTCCTACAATATCCTCTGTCTTCTGGGCGATTTTTCCATTTTCCGGCGGAAGCAGTTCAGGGCTGACCGGTGTATCTAAGACATCATAAAGTACAGTTGAAAGTTCCTTATTTCCACAGGTGTCTGCATAGTAGTGTACCAGATGGCGCACCAGCGTCTTCGGTACGGATGCATTCACTCCATACATGGACATATGGTCACCGTTATAGGTAGCCCAGCCCAATGCCAGCTCTGACATATCTCCGGTTCCGATTACCATACCATTATTCTTATTGGCAATGTCCATCAGAATCTGGGTACGTTCCCTTGCCTGTCCATTTTCATAAGTGACATCATGTACGCTTTCATCCTGACCAATATCCCGGAAATGAATGCGTACTGCTTCTTTGATATCTACTTCTATCAGCTTTGCGCCAAGACAGCGAATGAGACTTAATGCATTCTCATAGGTACGGTCTGTGGTTCCAAAGCCCGGCATGGTAACCGCATATATCTGTTCTCTCGGAAGATTCAGCCGGTCAAATGCCTGTACCGTAACCAAAAGTGCCAGTGTGGAATCCAGTCCACCGGAAATGCCCACCACTGCGCATTTGCATCCGGTATGCTCTAACCGTTTCTTAAGTCCCATGGACTGAATAGCTAAAATCTCTTCACAACGTTTATCACGCTTATCTTTATTACCCGGTACAAATGGTGCCGGGTCCACAAAGCGGCTCAGCTTCGTATCCGACTTATCAATAAAGAAAGAAAATCTAAGATAATCCTCTCTTCTGCTGCCTGCAGCAAAAGTGCTCATCCTCCGTCTCTCGGATACCAGGCGTTCCATATCAATTTCAGAATATACCGTCTCATTGGTAAAACGTTCGGATTCTGCTAAAACCGCTCCGTTTTCTGCAATGATATTATGACCGGAATATACCACATCCTGTGTGGATTCTCCATCTCCGGCACTGACATAGACATAGCCACAGAGCAGGCGGGCAGACTGTCCTGCAACAAGCTCTCTCCGGTAAATATCCTTTCCGGTTGTCTCATCACTGGCTGAAAGATTTACGATTAAAGTTGCTCCTGCCAGAGCATGGGAAATACTCGGCGGGTTCGGTGTCCAGACATCCTCGCAGATTTCCACACCGATTACCAGCTCCGGCAATACATCATCACACTGGAACAAAATGTGGCTTCCCATCGGTACATGATAAGCCGGTGCAATATCTACACCCTCTGCTTCTTCTTTTCCCGGAGTAAAATATCTTGCTTCATAGAATTCATTGTAATTTGGAATATGGGTCTTTGGCACGATGCCGATAATCTCGCCTTTGTTTAAAGCTGCTGCCACATTATAAAGCTTGCCTTCATGCATCAGGGGCAGACCAACAAATACAACGGCATCCAAAGCACCGAGTTCCTTTGCCAGCCATACCAGCCGCTCCCTTGCGCTTCTTAATAAAGTCTCCTGTAAAAATAAATCGCCACAGGTATATCCGGTAATGCAAAGCTCCGGGCACACAATGACTTTGGCTCCGTTTGCTGCTGCTTCCATTACTGCCGCTTTTATTCGAATGGTATTTTCTACCGGATCTGCGACTACTACTTTTGGTGTTACTGCTGCTACTTTGATAAATCCATCTCTCATTTTCTTATCTCCCTTAAATCATCCGGACTGAATACATAATTCTCATTACAGAAATGACATTTTACTTCAATCGGTTCTTCATCCTTGATTAAATCATCCAAATCTTTCTTGCTTAAGCTTGCCAGTGCTTTTGCCACACGCTCTTTGGAACAGTCACAGTGGAAGGTAACCGGCATCGTATCATTGATTTCAAGCTTCATCTCTCCTAAGATTTCCTCTAAAATCATTTCCGGTGTCATGCCCTTTTCCAACATTTCTGTTACGGATGCTATCTGTGCGATTTTCTGCTCTAAGGCATCAATGACTGCATCCTCTGTAAACGGCATCAGCTGAATGATAAATCCGCCTGCCTGACGCACCGTATTGTCTTTATTCATGAGGACTCCCAAACCTACGGAAGATGGTACCTGCTCAGATACCGCAAAATAATAAGTTAAATCTTCTGCGATTTCACCGGTCTGAAGCTCTGTCTGTCCCACATACGGATCTTTTAATCCCATGTCCTTTATAACACTTAAAACACCATTTCCAATGGCTCCGCCTACATTTAATTTACCGGCTGCATTGGGTGGCAATATCACGTCTGCCACGCCGGGATAGCCTTTTACACCCCCGTTAGCATTGGCAGTTACCGTAAGGCCATGCATCGGACCATCGCCCTGAATCTGCAGGGTCAGAAGGTCTTTTTCTCCCTTCATCATGCTGCCCATCATTGCTGCTGCGCTCATGACACGTCCTAATGCTGCTGTTACAATCGGGCTGCTGTTATGACGGACTCTTGCTTCCTCCGTCATCTCTTTTGATGTAATCGCAAATGCACGAATCTGTCCATCTGCAGCTGTTGCTCTCACCATATAATCTGACATTTTCTCTTCCTCTTTCTTCTTATTTTCCCTGTTCTCTTGCGATGATATAAATCCGTTCACTGCAGGCTGTCGGTTCTTTTCCCGTCTCTACGTCAAAGACACCTTCCCATTTCATACCGGCTTCTTCGATTAATTTTCGTACGGTTTCTATCTCATACGCCCGCTGAAAATGTGTTTCTTCATATCTCCGGAACAAATCATCCTCTTCTTTGATAAAAAGTGTTAAATCATACTGGTTAATCTGTTCCTCCGGGTCATAAAAATTTTCCCAGATAAAGCTGCTGTCCTCTCTGGTCTCGCAGAAGCTGTTGTCTCCTAAGAGTTCCTCATATTTATATCTGGTATTCATATCGAAAATAAAGATTCCGCCCGGGTCGAGATAATTATTGACCAGGGAAAATACCTGTCTCAAATCCTCTTCTGACAGGATATAATTCATGGAATCGCAGACACTTACTACTGCCCGGATGGTTCCATACAATTCAAACTCCCTCATATCCTGAAGAAGATACAGTATCTCTGTATTTTCCATGGTATATTCTCTGGCTACCGAGAGCATTTCCTCGGAATTGTCCACCCCAATCATATCATAACCTTCTGCCGCTAAAAGTCTCGTCATCCTTCCGGTTCCACAGCCAAGTTCCAAAAGCAGGCCATCGTTTATTCCCTCTGCTTTTAATATGTCCACCAGATATTTTTTCCATGCTTCGTAAGGGACATTGTCCATAAATGTATCATAAACTGTTGCAAATTCTGTATATGCTTCCACACAACCACTCTTTCTGTCCTATTCTTCTGTAATACTAACAATTTTCCCTGATAAAAGCAAGTAGTCGCTCCCTAAGGCTTGATTATTTTTCCCTAAAACTTTATACTTAAAATCATAACACTACTGGGAGGAATTATGACAAACCAATTAGACCACTATATATCCAGCCACATCAAAAGTCTTTACCGGCATAAGCTTTTTTCGCCGATTCTATATATGATACTGTTGATTGTTCTTTGGATTATCTTTCCCATCGGCACCATCTTAAGTCCGAAGGTTATCAACGAAAAAACTTCTCTTGATAAATTATATAAAGAGAATGACCGGTATGTCAGTATTACGCTGACGGATTTAAAATTTACCGGATACACACAGGAAGTCTTAGGGCAGACCCATGGATATTACTACTATACAATTCAGGATGGGTGCTGTAATATCGTACTGCTCTCTCCGAAGACCAGCGAAGAGGGACTTCCAAATATTAACAAAGTAACCGTCCATGCCAAAATCCAGACCGCAACCAAATCCTACCATACCCTGCTTTCTAAAATTGCAGCAGATTTGAACTGGACAGACAGCGGTATTTACGGAGAAAGCTCCTCCTATTATATCAGTGAGCCCGGTTTCCGTTACGGCTTCAGTATCTTTCTGATTCTGCTTTTTGCATGCAGTGGACTTTATGCCATTTTCAGTATCATATGTTATTTTGTATACATTCATTTTCCATGGCTGTCACCGCCCTGCCAGCAGCTTGCCCGGTTCGGTTCTCCGAAGACTCTTCTTATGCAGGCAGAAGAAGAACTGGCGACACTGCCACAGCTGGCTACGGAAGATATGTTTATTACCGAGCATTTCTTTATTGAAATCTCTACGGATGGAATTGCCTTTGTTCCGATTCAGGAAATCATCTGGCTTTATAAACATTCCACCCTGCACAAGTTCTTCTGGTACCATTTCAGTATCTCCTATACGCTGTGTATCTCTGCGAAAAAGCACTTATACATCCAGTGTCCGAAGAACTTAAAATCCGATATCGACGGTATCATCGACTACTTAGCAGAAGCAAATCATGATATTCTTGTAGGCTTCAACGAAAAGAACCGCCTGAAGGTACAGGAAATTCAGGGAACACCATTGCAGTTTGAGAAGTTTATTGCACTGTTGAAAAAAAGATTATAAAAAATATGGGAATTCCGCATTACGGACTTCCCATATTCCTGGTATTTAATATTACCGGCAGGATGTGCTGATTGATTCAATGGCTACTGCCCCGCCACGCACTACTTCGATGGTCCTGAAGCGGCGTTTTAAAAGAGCTATCAGTTCATTGTTGCGGCGTTCTGTCAGCTTGCACTCTAACAATACGCTGTCTTCCCCAATATCTGCCACATCTACTTTAAAGGTTGTTGCAATCTGAAATACCTCCGCTTTATCTTCCACGCTGCAATGCAGCACTTTTGCAAAAAGAATCTCTTTCATATGGATTGGTACATTGGTTAAATCAATTACCTTAATGACCTCTACCATACTGTTTAACTGCTTCTTAATCTGTTCAAATGTAATATCATCACTGGTTACACAGATTGTCATACGGGACACACTCTCATCTTCCGTGGTTCCTACGGTAAGACTCTGGAGGTTATAGGATTTGCCGGAAAAAAGTCCGGAAACCTTCGCCAGTACACCAACCTGGTTTTCTACATATAATGCAATCCATCTGTTTTTCATACCAACGTTCCTCCTATTTCAAAATCATCTGGCTCATTGCAGTTCCACTCTTAACCATCGGAAGTACAATGTCCTCTGTTGCAATCATAAATTCTATTACGGTAGAAGTCTTTTTATTCTTCTTTGCCTCTTCGAAGGCTGCATTCATTTCTTCGGTGTTCGTCACACGAATACCCTTTGCGCCATAGCTTTCTGCCCATTTCACAAAATCCGGTTCATATACCGGGCAGTCTTTTCCCGGTCCCTTACAGTTGCTCGGACATTCCTTATGCTGACGCAGGCAGGTTGCAGAATAACGTTTTCCGTAGAAAAGCTGCTGCTGCTGGCGAACCATGCCAAGATAAAAATTATTTAAAATGCAGACAATTACCGGTGCATCCTGGCATACTGCAGTTGCCATTTCCTGCATATTCATCTGGAATCCACCATCTCCGGTGATACAGATAACCTCTTTTTCCGGACAGCCGATTTTTGCTCCGACTGCTGCCGGGAATCCAAAGCCCATTGTTCCAAGGCCCCCTGATGTAATAAAGGTTCCGCCACGTTCCATCTCAAGATACTGGGTTGCCCACATCTGATGCTGCCCAACATCTGTTGCAATAATGGCTCCTTTGAAATGCTCATTGATTCCTTCCATAATCATCTGTGGGGAAAGTCCCTTATCTCTTCGCATTTCCAGAGGATTTTCTTTGTTCCATTCCTCAATGCGGGCTATCCAGGCTGTTGTTTTCTTCGGTTCTGCCCACTCTGATAATTTTTCCAGTGCGGTTCTTGCATCTGCTACTACCGGTACATCCACCACAACGTTTCTGGAAATGGATGCTGTATCCACATCTACATGAACAATTTTTGCCTTTGGTGCAAACTCATTCAAATCGCCGGTAATGCGGTCATTGAATCTCGTTCCAATGGAAAATAATACATCACACTCAGAAACGGCCATATTGGCTGCATATCTTCCATGCATACCGCAGTTTCCCATATAATAAGGATTGGATGTGCCAATGGCTCCTTTTCCCATAATGGTGGTAACAACCGGCACCTGCATTTTAGTAACAAATTCATCAAAAATATCATTGGCACGGGCAATGTTGATTCCGCCTCCGGCGAGAATCAATGGTTTCTTGGCACTCTTTAAAAGCTTATATGCCTTTTTCAACTGTCCGATATGTACGCCTTCATTTGGCTTGTAACCACGAATCTGCACACTCTTCGGATAATCGGATGGTCCACTCTCTAACTGGATATCCTTTGGGATATCCACAAGAACCGGTCCCGGTTTTCCGGTGGTTGCAATGTGAAATGCCATGCGGATTATTTTTCCCAAATCTTTTCTGTCCCGAACGGTTACGCCGTATTTTGTTATGGAACGGGTCATTCCTACAATATCAACCTCCTGAAAGGCATCATTTCCAATCAACGGAAGTGGCACCTGACCGGTAATACAGACAAGCGGAATGCTGTCAAAATGCGCATCTGCGAGTCCTGTAATAATATTGGTGGCACCCGGTCCGCTGGTTACCAGGCATACGCCTGGCTTTCCGGTTGCTCTCGCATAGCCTTCTGCCTCATGGATTAATCCCTGCTCATGTCTGGGAAGCACCAGGTGAATATCATCCTGTTTATATAATTCATCAAAAAGGTCGGTGACCATTCCGCCCGGATAGCCAAATATGGTATCCACGCCTTCTTCCATCATCGCCTTTACAAATAATTTTCTTCCTGTAATATCCATCTAACGTCCTCCTCTATATCAATCCCATGGTCTTAAGGATAAAAATCCAGCCAGTTAAGGTAAATGCTCCCAAAAGCGTTGTTGTCACAATAATACTTGCTGTCAGCACACCATCATTTTTCATGTTCTTTGCCATAATATAGCAACTTGGTGTAGTTGGTGATGCAAGCATAATCAGAATTGCAATCATTTTTTCTCCGGTAAATCCCAAGGCTGCTGCCACCGGAAGTAATAAAAGCGGCTGTATCACAAGCTTGATTGCAGATGCTGCAAGGGTCGGTCTGATTTTTGCCAGGGCTTTTCTTCCCTCAAAGCCTGCACCCAGTGCAATCAACGCCAGTGGTGTTGCCATCTTTGCCACATTCTCAATGGTCTTATCTACCATGGCGGGAAAATCAAGGGACAATAATGCTGCCACCATACCAAAGGCAATTCCAAGGATAATCGGATTCTTTAATATGTTAAGAAATGCTTTCTTGATTCTGCCACCATGTACTGCCTCTTCTCCCGCTCCATCTTCATTGGCTTCAAAGGTCAGTACAATAACAGAAAAGATATTATAAAGCGGCACTGCCCCGATAATCATCAATGGTCCCATGGCAGAACTGCCATAAATATTTTCAATAAAGGCAAGTCCCATGACTGCGGCACTGCTCCGGAAGGAGCTTTGCACAAATGCACCACGGATGGATTTATCCTTTACAAAAAGCTTTGTAGCTCCCCAGATTACCCAGAAACAGACGGTACTTGCCAGTGCACAGAAAAGCACATATTTCAAATCAAAGATTTCCCGGATATTTACCGTAGAAATATCCCGAAATAACATAAATGGCAAGGTCACCTTAAAATTAAACTTATTCGCCACCGTCACAAAATTATCATTGAGCATACCAATCTGCTTTAAGATATAACCGATTACCATCACAAGAAAGATTGGCATGGTGGTATTTAAACTGAAAATAAGATTATTCATTTCTTACACGTTTCTTTCTGCTTATCTTATTCTTTCATATTTTAAGAAGTAATACTCCAGATCAAAATAGGTCTGTTCATCACTGTCTTCTGTAATCTGCCATTCTTCCTTTTCATCCAGATTCGGGAAATAGGCATCTGCATCATATGCATAGTCAATCTTCGTAATATGCGCTACATCGCACTCATCCAAAAGCTGGCGGTAAATGCTTTCACCGCCAATAACATAGACATCCTCACTGTTATACTGCTCTAACTCTTTATGCAGTTCGTCTAAATCATGCACCACAATGGCATCCTTCACTTTATAATTCTTATCACTGGTCAGTACAATATTGACACGTTTCTTAAGAGGCTGTCCATTTGGAAAGCTTTCCAAGGTCTTACGTCCCATGACTACCACTTTCCCGGTTGTGGTCTGACGGAAAAATTTCATATCATCCGGAATGCTTACCAGTAATTTATTCTTATAGCCAATTGCCCAATTAGCATCTACTGCTGCGATTAAATTCATCTCTTTCACCTGCTCCTTTTATATTGCGATTGGAATATCCTGAATCTGTGGTCCTGTCACATAATTATCAAGACGTACATCATTTCTGGTAAATTCATAGAAATCCTTTACATCCGGATTCAGCCAGAATGTCGGTGCGTCATACGTCGGTCTTTGAATAAGTTCCTTTATAATAGGAATATGCCGGTCATAAATATGTGCATCTGCAATCACATGCACTAACTCTCCCACACGCATATCGCACACCTGTGCCAGCATATGCATCAGTACTGCATACTGGCAGACATTCCAGTTATTGGCAGCTAAGATATCCTGGGAACGCTGATTTAAAATTGCATTCAAAGTCAGCTTATCGTCCCCCTTCTTCTGGGTTACATTAAAGGTCATGCTGTATGCGCATGGATAAAGATGCATCTCACTTAAATCCTGATGTACATATATGTTGGTCATGATTCTTCTGCTGAAAGGATTGTTCTTAAGGTCATAAATCACACGGTCTACCTGATCAAACATTCCTTCCTTATATTTATGCTTTACTCCCATCTGGTAGCCATATGCTTTTCCAATGGAGCCTGTCTCATCTGCCCATTCATCCCAGACATGGCTGTGTAAGTCATTGACATTATTGGACTTCAACTGCCAGATCCATAACATCTCATCGGTACAGCTCTTGATTGCTGTCTTTCGTAATGTAATTGCCGGAAATTCTTTGGATAAATCATACCTGTTTACCACACCAAATTTCTTAATTGTATAAGCACTGGTTCCATCCTCCCAATGTGGGCGGACCTTTTCTCCTTCTGTACTTACCCCGTTGTCCAATATATCCTGACACATATCGATAAAAATTTTATCTGCCAGACTCATGCTGCGGCACCTCCTGCGCTAGTTTTTTCACTGTTTAGAGTATATTCTAAATTAATATTGTATCGGATAATCCCACCAAGCGCAAGAGTAGAAAATTTAACATTACAAATTTATGATTGCAGCTTGTGCATTTTCTTTTTCTCCTGCAAGTTGTCTTATCAATTTTTATTATTTTATATATTATGTAATCTTAAAATCTTTCTTTTAAGATTTATGTTAATTTGTTTTCTGATTTTATTATTTTTTAGAAGAAGGGAATATGCCGGACTGGGGGATGGGCGGAAGAATTGGTCTATCCCAATATGAACCGGTCTGTTCTAATATGAATTGAATTATCGTAGTATGATTGGTTTTTATTTTATCAAAATTTATTATGTCTTGTTTTAATTTCAAGAATTCTTCATTGATTCTCGTCTCTTTATTGCATTGCATTTTTAAGTATAGAAAAAGTACCCGTAAATTTTTCTGTTTTTTACGGATACTTTTCTTATCTTTCTATTTTGTCGATTCGTTAAATCATTTTTTAACTTTATGCTTCATCTATGGCTTTTCCAATGTCATGGCGCATATACTTGTTTTCGAAGTCTACCCACTCCGTTGCCTTATAAGCATTGGCTCTTGCTTCTTTTAAGGTAGCTCCCTTGGCTGTGATGCCAAGTACACGGCCTCCGTTAGTTACAATTTTTCCTTCCTCATTTAACTTGGTTCCGGCATGGAAACAGTAGTAACCTTCTTTGCCATCAAAGTTCTCAAGGCCTTTGATTTCAAATCCTTTTTCATATGCCACCGGATATCCGTCAGATGCAAGAACAACGCATACGGCTGCATTATCTTCAAACTGTAAATCAATGGTATCTAATTTACCGTCTACGCAGGCTTCCATTACATCAATGATGTCATTTTTCATTCTCGGAAGAACTACCTGAGCCTCCGGGTCACCAAAACGGGCATTGTACTCTAATACCTTTGGTCCATCCTCTGTCAGCATCAGACCGAAGAAAATAACACCTACAAATGGTCTTCCTTCTGCTGCCATGGCATCTACGGTTGCCTGATAGATATATTTCTTACAGAAATCATCTACTTCTTTGGTATAGAAAGGACTTGGAGAGAAGTTACCCATTCCACCGGTATTTAAGCCCTGGTCTCCATCTTTGGCACGTTTGTGGTCCTGTGCGGAAGACATAATCTTAATGGTCTTGCCATCTACGAAAGAAAGCACGGATACTTCACGGCCTGTCATGAACTCTTCTATTACCATATGGTTGCCGGCAGAACCAAATTTCTTATCTTCCATGATTTCTTTTACTCCGGCTTTCGCTTCCTCTAAGGTGTTACAAATCAGAACACCTTTACCAAGTGCCAGTCCGTCTGCCTTTAATACGATTGGCATTTTTGCAGTTTCCAGATACTCCAATGCCTTTTTCGGGTCATCAAAGGTCTCATATCCTGCGGTCGGAATGTTATATTTCTTCATCAAATCTTTGGAAAATGCTTTGGATCCCTCTAAGATTGCAGCATTCTTTCTCGGTCCGAATACTTTTAATCCTTCTGCTTCAAATACATCTACAATTCCACCGACCAATGGATCATCCATTCCTACAATGGTAAAATCAATCTCTTTTTCCTTTGCAAAAGCTACCAGCTTGTCAAATTCCATGGCTCCAATGTTCACACATTCTGCCAGCTGTCCGATTCCGGCATTGCCCGGTGCACAGTAAATCTTATCTACACGGCTGCTCTTTGCTACGCTTGTCACAATTGCATGCTCTCTTCCGCCGCTTCCAACTACTAATACGTTCATGTTAATCCTCCTGTTTTCTGCAAAAAACAGCTAGTGTACCAACTTATGACACACTATCTGGTTTTCTATTTATGCGGGTAATTCTACTTCGTCTCTGGCAGAATTCTCACCCTGCCATCTTCTACCTTTACTCTTCCATTGGCAATCAGATCAATTGCCTGTGGCATAATTTTCCACTCTGCCTGTTCCATCACACGACGCTGCAGAATCTCCGGCGTATCATCCTCTTCAACTGCAACTGCTTTCTGTAAAATGATTGGGCCGGTATCTGTTCCCTCATCCACAAAATGCACCGTAGCTCCTGTTACCTTCACTCCACGGGAAAGTGCTCCTTCGTGGACTTTTAATCCATAGAAGCCTGTTCCACAGAAAGATGGAATCAGGGATGGATGAATATTGATTATCCGGTTGCGGTACTGTGCAATCATTTCCGGTGGAATTACCACCAAAAATCCTGCCAGCACCACCAAATCTACTTTATATTCATTCAATTTTTCTAAGAAATCAGCATTGAATGCCGCCCGGTTCTCATAAGATTTCGGAGAAATGCAAAGTGCCTTGATATTATGTTTTTTTGCACGCTCTAAGGCATAGGCATTCGGATTATTACTGATTACCACTTCTATCTTTGCATTGGTAATGGTTCCATTATCCATGGCATCGATAATTGCCTGAAGATTGGTTCCACCACCGGATACTAATACTGCAACTTTTAGCATAATGTAACACCCTTTTCTCCGTTTTCAATCTTACCAACAACATATGGCTTGTCTCCGGCAGATTTGATTGCTTCCATGGTTTTATCTACATCTTCCGGTGCAACTGCGAGTACCATACCAAGTCCCATGTTGTAGGTATTGTACATCATTTTTTCTTCTACATTTCCCTCTTTTGCCATCAGGGTAAAGATTGGCGGAATCGGATAGCTGTTCTTTTCAATCACTGCATGTTTTCCTTCCGGAAGCATACGTGGAACATTTTCATAGAAACCACCGCCTGTGATATGGCTGCAGGCTTTTACACGGATGCCGGCATCTTTGATGGCACGCAGTGCTTTTACATAAATTCTGGTTGGTGCAAGTAATGCTTCTCCCAAAGTAGTTCCCAGTTCTTCATGGTATGTATCAAGGGTTTCTTTATCCATAGTAAAGATTTTACGAACCAGTGAAAATCCATTGGAATGTACTCCGGTTGATGCCATACCAATCAGAACATCACCGTCTGCCAGGGTCTCGCCGGTAATCATATCTTTCTTATCACATACACCTACTGCAAATCCAGCCAGGTCATATTCATCCTCTGCCATCAGACCCGGATGCTCTGCAGTCTCTCCACCAATTAATGCTGCATCAGACTGAAGACAGCCTTCTGCTACACCTTTTACGATGGCTGCAATTTTCTCCGGATAATTCTTACCACATGCAATATAATCCAAGAAGAATAATGGTTCTCCACCTGCACAGGCAATATCATTTACACACATTGCTACTGCATCAATACCGATGGTATCATGCTTGTCCATAATCATGGCGAGCTTTACTTTCGTGCCACAGCCATCTGTTCCGGATAACAGTACCGGTTCTTCCATTTCTTTAATCTTCTCTAATGAAAATGCTCCGGAAAATCCGCCCAGCCCTCCAAGAACCTCTGGACGCATGGTCTTCTTTACATGCTCCTTCATCAGTTCTACGGACTTATATCCTGCCTCAATATCCACGCCTGCGTTCTTGTAATCCATTGTTCTTCCTCCTGAAATTATTCTTTATCTTGCTCTTTATTTTTTCAGTGCAAGTATGGAAATGCTTCGCATTTCCATACTACGGGCTTTCGCCCTATCAGACCTTTTAATCAGCCCGTTTGGACTGCCAGCAGCCCAACGGACTGCTTATAAGGTCTGGCACTGCTCAATGCTACTTACATTATAACGTCATTTGCTTATAAAGACCAATTATATATAGTAATACCACTAATTAGTTTTTCTAATTAATGGTATCTGGTTGCTTATTTCTACTTATAATTTACTTTTATTTCAATCGGGTTGTCCCATCTAATATGGCATGGGTCAAAGTATCTCCCTGATAGGATAATTTCAGTGAAAAGAAGCTCTCCCTCTCTTCTAACAGCCGGAAAAATATCTTATCACCTTCCCAGATAGGCAAATTATATACTTCTTCCTTTGGCACCCATTCCAGTGTTCCTTCGTTGCACTCGGTCATCGTACCGTAGAATTCATCTGCCGTATATAGAAACATATACTCCGTCGGCCACGCATCGGAATCAAAAGTGACCACGCCCCGCAGCCGATAAGAATCCAAGGTAAGCCCGGTTTCTTCTTTCACTTCCCGAAGCAGGCATTCTTCCGGAGATTCTCCGGCTTCAAAATGACCGCCAACACCAACCCATTTATCTTTATTTACATCATGGCTTTTCTTCACCCGGTGCATCATCAGGTAGCAATTTTCCTTTTCTATATAGCAAAGCGTTGTATTTTCCGAACGTCTTTCTTCCATTTTTCTTTCTCTCTTCCGCTTTCTTTTTTACTTTCTTCCATGACTCTATGGTTCTATGCCGCTATCCGAAGCTTCCGGAAGCATACTTTGAAATAAATAATCTCGGCAATTGCTGTAATCGACCAGGAAAATGCATACAAAAGATATAAGGATGCAATGGTTCCAAAATATGCAAAAATTGTATATACCCAGATTACACGGAATACGCAGGAGCCCATGATAACAATAATGGTCGGCACAATGCTCTTTCCAATTCCGCGGGATGCCGCAATAGTGCAGTCCATAAATGCGGAAAGTGCATAGGAAAATCCCATAATCTTAATCCGCTCCATTCCGGCTTCAATTACCTCCGGTTTGCTGGCAAAAAGAGACAGGAACTGTCTTCCGAAAACCACCAGCAGCCCACCAAAAATTACGCCTGCCAGAAACGAATACAATAAACTGATGCGGTAACTTTTTATCATGCGTTCCCTGTTTCCTGCCCCCATATTCTGTCCCATGAAACTGGCGCATGCCGTATAAAATGCTGTCATAATATTAAAAATCAGCGTATCTGCATTGATTGCCGCTGAATTGCCGGACACCATAACCGCATCAAAGGAGTTGACTCCGGTCTGCACAAAAAGATTTGCAATTGCAAAGATTGCATTCTGCATTCCGCCCGGAACGCCAAGCATCAGCACACTTTTCGCCGCTTCCTTATGAAAACGCAGTCTGGAAAAGTAAAGCCTGCAGCTATCCTTTCTCCGGCACAGATGAGAAACCACCAAAATAGCTGACACATACTGAGCAATAACGCTGGCAATTGCCACTCCGCCTGCTGCCATATTACACTGGATAACAAAGAAAAGATTTAATAACACATTTAACACACCGGCAATACTCAGATAAATAAGTGGAAGCTTCGTCTCGCCGGATGCACTTAAAACACCATTTCCAAAATTGTAAATTGCAAGTGCCGGAAGCCCCAGTGCATAAATCCGAAAATATAGTACTGCGCCATCCATAAACTCTGATTTTGTATGTAAAATGTTTAAAAATGGCTCCGCAAATATATTACATATCAGGCACAGTATAAGTCCTGCCACCAGACAAATCAATGCCGCCGTGTGCACGGTTTCTTCCGTTCCCTTCGCATCGCCTACGCCCAGTTTATGCGCTACCCTTACATTAACACCGCCACCCATTCCAATCAGGAAGCCGGTAAATAAGGACACCAACAGCGTGGTCGAGCCAACCGACCCAAGGGGGATATATCCTGCATATTTTCCTACAATTGCTACGTCACTTAAATTAAATAATACTTCTAATATCTGAGAACACATCAACGGTATGCTAAAGAGGAAGATGTTCTTCCATAAAGAGCCGGATGTCATCCCGATACTTTTTCTTCTGCTTTCTGCTTTACTGCTCATAATTTTATTTCACTTTGGTTGGTTTGCTGTTCCTTTCCTGCCATATATCTTCTTTGATAATAATCCATTGTACGATAATCTATTACATCACGCAATCCTCTTACTTTTCCATAGTTAAAGAAGGATAAGCATCAAGCATAGACTGTCTTGCTTCTTTTAAAAATTGTACTACTCGTTCCATGATGTAATCCATTCTTTAATATCTTTTATAATCTACGTCACGTCATAGGAAGCCTTGTCGTTAGCAGAAAGACAGAATTGTTACTGAGCTTACATACGCATACATAACATCGCCTTTCGTGTTATGGGCTAACAGGTATCCTTAACCACTTATTTTATAGCAAATTCTTCAACGAATATATAGCAGTTAATGTGAACAGAACGAAAATTTTTTGATATTCTCGCCTAAAGTTACACAGAAACGCTCATCCACTGTTAGTCGCAAAAGTATATTTTCAACAAATCTGTTGTTGCTTTGTCATTTATGACAGCCCGTCCTATTGTTATGCCATTGCTGATGATAATATATTCTCCGTTTTCATATCTGGCATTTACCAAATCATCTTCCCTTTTTAAGTCTATACATATACTTGATATAATTCCACAAATCTCCTCTTGTGAGCTTCCGCTTTTTATCTCATAAGCATAATCCGCATCTCCTATCTCATTCAGATCAGTTACCAAACAATACTCCGCTCCATTCATCAGCATTTCTTCATTCAAAGTGGGTAATTGAGCCGTCTTATACTCATTAAATAAAAAGATAACTACAAGCGCAATGAATGCCGGAAAAAAGATACCGCCAAACCGCTGTGCATAATTTTGTTCTTCCCACCGCTTGCCATGACCACCAAACAGCGGTATTTTCATCTGCACCAAACCTGCTCCTATACTTACAAGCAAAAAATAAAATATAACTTTTATCAAAGACTCATCCCCCTTTTAATCATTAATAAAAATATCGTTCTTAAAACGACGCCTACTAACCATATAAAACGAAACACCTTGTTATATCTTGAACTATTAGAACACGGAACAAGCCAATGTTCCTGTGGAAACCCCAAAAGGTCTTCTTTTAATTCCTGCTTCAATTCCATGACTATACTCCACATTAATCCAAGCAGCACAATGCACACCGTTCCATAATATGCAATGCTGTTAGCTTTGCCTTATCGTACAAATTTGCAGATTATTCTTGGATTTGGCTCAAATCAAATGCACCGTTCTCAATCAACTGCAAAATTGTGTCTACCAAGTTGTTCTTTACAGTTTCACTTTCATTTTCAGTGCCAGAATACTCTACATAAATAGTGTTCTCTCCCATATCAAAGGTTGCATAATATATTACGGTTTTGATACCTTGACTATTTGACTTTGTTATGAAATATCCTGCATTGATATCAACGCCGTCTACACTTGAAGTGATTGTATTTCCATCAATGATAGTATCTAATAGATTTACACCCTGTTTAGAAACTACCATTCTTGTATCACCAATTTTTCCCTCAAAACCCAGAATATTATGATTGTCAGCATCAAAGTAAGCATCTGCGGTAACAGGCAAGTCTGCAAAAAGCATTTCAATTTCAGCATCGCTCAAAGGTCTTGTTGTTACATTTAAGTCAATTGAAGATTGTGATAAGTCATTTTTAACAAAAGTAATTGTTTCTCCACTATCCAGCGTGGCAATATCGTTTTTTGTACCAAACAGTTTGCTTTGAAAAACTCCCACTCCAATCACAGCAACGAGTACGAAGCAAGCAGCAACAGACACCCATTTTTGCCGATTAGTTATTTTACTTGTTTTTTTCATAGGTTCAGCTTCTTTAATATACTGATTATCGACATTTCCCAATGCCCTTAAAAGTTTCTTTTCTTTCATACAGAGATACCTTCTTTCTCTAACAATTTTTTGAGTTCGTTCCTTGAACGAAATAATGACATCTTGATTTTGCTCTCGCTCATACCATATTCCGTTGCAATTTCTTTAATGGGCGATAAATACCAATATCTTCTCATAAAGATTTTTCGCTGTTCTAATGACAGGGAAGAAAGAAAGCGGTTGAGAATATCCGTTAGAGCAATTTCTTCAACAATGTTTTCTGTACTATCCAACGATGGTATGCACTCTTGTATTTCATCAAAAATCAATGGCATTTGCCCGCCATTACGTTTCTTTGCATTGAGCAGTTCGTACCTGTCCAAAGATAAGTTGCGAGTAATCTTCCCTAAAAAAGTTTTTAGAACAGATGGACGGTTAGGCGGTATGCTGTTCCAAGCTCTTAAATAAGTATCATTTACACATTCCTCGCTGTCTTCGTCATTGTGAAGAATATTAAAGGCTATGTATCTGCAATACTTTCCGTATTTTTTTGAAGTTTCGGATATAGCAGCTTCGGAGCGCTCCCAATATAAATCTAATATCTGTTTATCATCCATAGGCTTCTCCTCCTTTGTATTAAGGCCTTTCACCCTAATAGACGGGGAAAATGTGTCAAGAGTCACTTAAATTCAAAAAATATTTATTCAAAGATTAGCTTTTGATATTAATTCTTCAAGTATCATTTTATTTCATTATCTCATCAGTCTTCACCACATAAGCATAGGCCTCTGGATTTGCCTTTTTCAAGTAACGAAGAGTCAATAACTTTTCATGCACTAATTTATGATTGGCATATTCCCGGAAGTCCCTCACCTTTTCAAACTCTGTATCTGTCAACAAACACATTACCATGTACATAACCATGGTTGCTCTCCCTGCTGCAATTTCCGGACTATAGTTTTCTGCATAAATATGTCCACGTAAGTCACGTATACCTTTAACATATATCGGATACTCCTCTGCTCCGACCTTGCCTCGTGACGCAATACATAAAGCTGACTCAAAGCTATCCCATAAGCAGTCCGTTGGTGTTGCATTTATTCCACGGTATGCAATCTCCGCCAACGCAATCGGTTCATATGTACGCTTTACAACATCGCATTCTTTAAAAACCTCTATTAAAGAACACACGTCATAAAGCTGCTTCATTACTTCCATATCCTTACCTTTATTAAGTTCGACACCTGTCGTATGAGGAGCAAATGCAGTCAGTTTATCTGCAAGAATACAATCTGCACTCGGAATTTTAACTGTTAGATACTCTTCTTCCGTCAGTAGTAAATCATTTCTTATTTCCTTTGTCTCAACTTCTGCATAATGATTATTTTCAAATAGCACATCCAATAATATATAAAATTGTTTATTGTTAATTGGTGAATCATAAGTAAATTTAAAATGCCGCTTTTCTATATTGTTTTTTCCGACTCTCTTCTGTTCTTCCACCATCTGAAATGGAAATATAGCAGATGCTTTTTCTAAGTAATCATCCAAATCAGTCCCTGGTTCCACAATAATATCAATATCTGTAGATAATCGACGTGGCTTATCCATTAGCATCATAAGGCAGGTACCACCTTTAAAAATAAATGGCATCCTCACCCTTGCCAAAGCTTCAAGAAGTCCAAAAGCATATACAGTACGTTCTAAAAGCACCGGATCTCTCTTGCTGTCCTTTTGTAGACTGCGAATATATTCCTCACTAAAATTTTCTTTCAAAAGCATTTGCACCTATTCCTTTGTTTTTAATATAATATCCGTTTTATCATGTAGCAGTTTCTTTATTTTCTTTGCGCTCTTTCTTCGATTTGCATATCGAAACAAACAATTTTCATCAATATAGTATCTTGCAAAAGCATCCATATATACACCCGGATATTCTGACTCACTTATAGATGCCAGAAGTAACGGTTCTGACATAATGTCTACTAATAGCTTCTCCAATCTTGTATGCCACGATTTTTCCTGTCCTTTTGGTGCTTCTGTTATAAGCTTTACAATTACAATCATGTTATCCGACCAATACTGATGGTAGATATCTGCCGTTGGATTGATAAGCACTTTTCCAGGATATTTCTCCTTTAATGTATCAAAAACAAATTCCATAATATCTGATTCTACTGATAGGAATATAACATTATGAGCCACTAAATGATTTACGAAATCATTCATTTGAACAAATTCAAATATTGTAAAATTCAAATATGGATATTGTTCCTCTAGTTGCAATGCCACTTCTTCCGCCAATTCCGAATAGTCATGACGGTACACCTGCCGCTTATCATTCGGCAAACAATAATGATTACGTCCCACCCTTACTATCTCACCATCATTGACCATATCTTCAACCTTTTTGTAGAACGAAGCTTCACTTAATTGATATCCTCCCTGACGAAAAGAGACGAATAATTCATTGCGCGTAAATTCCGTCACATTATGAACACCCCTGAAATAAATTTCTTCAGTCATCGTGATATCACCTCCAATTATTTTTCCGGCACTTCACCCAGCCAAGTGCCGGAAATATATGAATAGCGTAATATCTCTTTTCATATTTGTCAATATTTTTTCGGCACTATTATTATTTTAGTGCCATTAATATATTTTGCTTTTCTCAAAAAAATATACCTGGAATTTTTTTACTTTTTCAAGCAAAACGACAAAAAGAGCAATCCACCATAAGATGAATCGCCCTCCATTCAGAAAATATGCCCAGTACCTTTTCTCTTTATCTGTCATAAGCACTTACCTTGCCTTTCCGGTTTTAGGTACGCTTGGAACGATAACATCATCAGACTTTCTGCTATCTACAGACAGCTTCATGAAAACGGAAGCATCAAAAAAGGGGATGTATCTGAATCCACGGTTAACAGATATATTAATCTCCTGGCTCTTAAGCTCAAAACAACCAGCAATCAGGATATGCGCCGCTATGAAAGACCTCACATAAATGAAGTATGGTGTGGTGATTCAAGTATTGGTTCTTAACTGAAAACTCCTGATGGTAAAATAAAGTTCTTCCATAGTGGTCTCCTTTCCGTAAAACTTTGTCAGCATTACCAATCTTCTCCATACTCATCCATTGCATCATCTACACCATCTGCATAATCGCTGTCTCTGTCATATCTGTCATAGTCATAATCGTCATCCATATAGATATCATCATAGCCATCATCATAAGAGTCATATGTACTCTTCTTTGTCGTTGTACTTTTCTTTGTACCACTGCTATATGATGACTTGTTTGTAGAATTTGATTTATTATTGTAACTGCTACTTGAACCAGAGTTACTTGTACTGCTCTTAGAAGTACTGCCAGACGATTTATTGCTATATGATGAACTGCTATGGGATGTACTGCTTCCCGTATATGGTTTATGCAAATAACAATAGCTGCTTCCACTTGCCTGCTTATTATCACATCCTGCCTTAATGCACTTAGGCTCACTTGCTTCACCTATGGAACCTATTACAAACAGAACGCCTATTATTACAAGGAATATTGCCAGTCCCTGTCCAAATGAATTCTTTCTCATACAAATCATCCTTTGCGTCATCCTCGAAGTCTCCGGCATCTCCAAATAATACTTCATGTTCTTCCCTGCTAGTGCAAAGCATTTCTCCTGCAAACATCATTTCTGAGCTATCTATTTCTCCATCGCCATTTAAATCCATCCAATTTCTCATTGCCATACCTCCTGTAATCAAGGTTATTTGTTTCTTTCTGATTATATAGTACTACTTCTCTTATATGATACCATAAATAACCATATAAGAGAAGTTCCTTCATTCCTGCTACACAAGCACAAAATCAAAAATAATTTAAGTTCACCACTTAACATTGTGGCAAAGATTTCCACTTCCATGAATTCCATCTACATTTTTCGACCCAAAAAAACTACACACCTTGAAAATTCATTCAAAATGTGTAGTCTATTAAAAATACTATTTAAATATTCTAATTCACTTTCTGGCTCAATCTCACCCGTTGCGAATGCCTCGGTCTGTCCACAATGACTTCTTTGCATTCCAACTCCTGTGTCCACTCTAACAATCTTGCCAGAAGTACTTTTACATCTTTTCGATATGGCTTTGGATCATTTACTAATGCACTATGTAATTCTACCGTAATTTCACCAAAATACATTTCACCACCATGTTTCTGCAATAATTCTAAGAGCCATCGGTATGCTCTGCATAACGAAAATGCTTGCTGTATTTCAGTTAATGATTCTCCTTTACTCATTTCCAGAAATTCTATTTTCTGCCCTAAGCTTTCCTTCGCTGTATCATATTCCGGAAAATCATTTACGAATAACATGTTTTCTACCGGACGAAACAAGTCGGTAATCCTTTTTGACCAGCCCAACTCAGAAGAAGTTCTATTTTTCATCTTGTCTAATGCTTCTGCCTTCATAATACTATATATTCGGTCATCCATTTCCACGGAGCCTTTTATAAGACAGTTTACTCTTTGTATATCTGTTTCATCCACTTCACATTTTTCAGCCATTTCAAGATTACCGCCTTCTTCCAGCAGTATTCCTTTATTTGTTAAATTTACGCTTCCTATCACTCCATTCTTATCATCAAATATATACATTTTTGCATGCAAATCAAAATAAGCATACATTTTCCATTCATGTGATTTACAATACTCATAAATTTGCAAATCAGTTGCACCATTAATAATATCTTTTAATTGAAAACGCACAATTAACGTCTTATCCTTTATTGTCTCATTACAATTTTTCTGCATAAACTCAAGTGCATTTTGCTTGCAGAACGCAGTAATAACTACAATGGATTGATGACAACTTTGTAATTCCTTATAGATACATTTCTTTATTTCATCAGATATTAAGATACTCACGTTATCACCTGCTATTTCAAACTTCCATGTTGTGCATTGATATATTTTCTTAATCTTTCATTCCATGTAGCAATAAGATTATCATTCTCATCTTCCTGTCTGCGATTAGTCTCATCAATTGCCTTAACTAAGGATGCCACAAAAAGTTCAAATGCCACCTTTGCATCATTTGATTTTATCAAATCTTCAAGAAATGTCTTATAAAAAATATGATCCATATTAAACTTTACATAACAGTTTCCCAAACCAAATGAATAGTCAAATAAAGCTGCCAGTTTTCCCATATTCTGATAGTCTATATTAACCTGATTTTTAAGATTATTTACGATTTCTTCCTGCTGAGGATCTATAACCCCTCTCTCTTCTAACTGTTGTTTGCTCTTTTCGTATAATTCCTCTTTGGAAGTAGTTCTTCTTACCTCTGCGGATTCACTTTCCTCATTCGGTATTTCACTTTCTTCTACTTTATTTATTATTTTCGTTGTCGGAGAATCTATATCCTTTGAAGACCTTGTATTTTCTCTGGTCTTCTTATTTTCTTTATACATCCGTTCTATTGTAGGATGAATTATGCTATACAACTGTACCCATACCGGTTTTACAGGCTCATCCAAATAATCATCTTTATCTATCTTTCTCAATTCGACAAACTGCTTGTTATTTGCCACTCCAAACGCTTCATCCAGAACAGGATCAAATTTAATTTCGCAGCCCCACCACCTATGTTGCGGCTGATTAATATTTTCATAAAAATCGAACTGTCCAAAATCAATTTCTCTATTTGCCCGTACAATTGATATTCCTTCCAATTTTTTTACATAGCTTCCTAATGGCTTTCCACCCGGATCTCCTGCTACTGCTGTCTTGTCATAAAATTCCTTTTTTACTTTTGAAAAACGAATTTCAATGTTGTGTTCCTTTGTTTCTCCTGTTATCTTATCAATATATTGAATAGGAAAATAAATAACTCCATCTGTATGCTTCTCATCTGTATAAGGTTCAAAAATACTTTCTGTGTAATTTATATTATCGCCTGGACAGATATTTTCCGGTGTTGCAGGATTTCCCAATACATAATTTGGTTTCATGAGAAACAGCGGATCATTTGGCATTATTCTTTTTGAATTATCCTGATTTTCATGATGAATTAAACTGATATTACAGATTCCATCATGAATAAAATATCTGAACTTTTGTCCTAATGCAAATTCCAATTTTTTAAACAGAAATGATACTGTTTTAGGCACTACTCTATCACAGTTTTTCCACAATACAAATGTGCCACTCTCCATAAAATTGTACTCTTTTACAGCATCATTCTGCCCCTGCATTTTATAGGTTAAATACTTCTTATATTTTGAAGGAATCTCACTTTGTACCGGATCTTCCAATACGGTTTGTTCTCCATCCTTTACTTTATTTATGTCCAAAAATACTTTCTTGCAATTATCATATCCATTCTGCCAGGAGTACACATCAACTGATGGGCATGCATATAAAGAAGCCTGTGGCAAACCAACGCCAAATCTTCCCATTCCTTTTCTGTCAGTTCTTGTGGAATATCCAATTCCAAGACAGCTTTCCAGTTCTAACTGCTCCATTCCTTTTCCATTATCCAGGAATCCGATTTCTTTAATATTATTTCTTCCTGTTTCAGGATTATATTCTTCCGATACAATTATTAAAATATCTTTTGCCTCTGCCTGAATAGAGTTATCAATAATTTCTGCCATTGCACATTCAATATTTTTATAACCCGTATTTCTCAGTGCATCTCCCATTGTCTGAATTACAAATATGTCTTTTGCCATAACTTTTCCTCCTATGCATTCCAATAATTATTAAAGTGTGAAAATGCCATATTTTCATTAAACTGATTCAAATTGTCTTTTACATCTATTAATAAGCATTCCTTTTTTCCGCCCATCTGTGGTCCACGAAGCCCGCGTCCTAACATCTGGCTATATAGAACTACCGATTGTGTTGGCCTTGCAATAAAAACACATTCAATATTTGTTGCATCAAACCCTGTTGTCAGCACTTCATAATTAATCAAAATATTCATATCATTTTTTGTATCTTTAAACTTCTGGATTGCTTCTCTTCTCTCAGTTGCTGACATCTCTCCGATTACCAATGCATTAGGTATATCTTCCAAAGTAAGCATAGAAGAAAGTAATTGTCCATGTTTTACAGAACACGCAAAAACGATTGTAGGCGTCTGTGATTGATTTAGCGCTCTTAATTCCTGCATAATCCTCAAATTTCTACTCTTATTTTTTCCAATCACATTAAGTGCTGCAGGTGAAAAATCGGAATAACCATTCTTCGTGGCTATTACTTTTATCTTTGACAGTTCTTCATCTGTTAATTTTTCTGCATATGTAAGCTCTTTCTTCTTTATCTTTGCCAGTACACCTCTGTTTTGAAAATAACGGATAATGTCTTTTTCCACTTCAGCATTAAGAGCTTCCTGCCTGGACATATTCACTTCATTCATAACTTTCGTATCAATGGATATGATTTTGTTTCCAAACGTCGATGCTAACAAATCATTTTCAAAACTCATTTCTGTTGTTCTGCCCGGCGTTGCCGATAATCCCATCAACGCACAGTCCTTCATTTCTCCCGTTCTACGCATAAAATGTTCAATTACATTTCTCGTCTCCTGAGCTGCTGCTTTATGTGCCTCATCATATACAACTAATCTGGTAGCATTTACAAGCTTCTGAAATTTGTCCGGTTGATTTTCCTTCATAGACTGCAATTTTTGTATTCCACAGACCATAAAACCAGACATATCTTCCGGAATAGCTTCTATATTATGTTCTCCCCAAAGTTTATACGTTGAAATTTCTCCATTTCCTATGTTCTTCCAAACATTAACAAAGGTATCATATGCCTGCTGCAACAATTCTGTTGTATGTGCTATCCAGACAATTAATCCCTGTTTCTTTAAATTATAATTATAGTGATGACATATGATATGCGTTGCCGTCTTGGTTTTTCCTGTTCCGGTCGGCATATGTATTAAAAAACGTCTTTGTTTATATTCTGAAGTCAGTATATTAAGTGCTCTCTGGCGAATAATATATTGATAATCCAACAATTCATAAAACTTATCATATGATGCAATTTTTTCAGATGAAACTTCCTCTACACTTTGTTCCTGAAAAATATCTTTTTCCGAATAGTTCAACAAATGAAGTACATGATTATTTATCTGGCTTTCACGCCAGTTTTTCTTCGCTACTACATCTATAATCAGTTCCGGATCCTCACAGGTTCTATATTTTTCAGGCAATTCTACACGAAAATCCAGAATATCTTCTTTTTGAAAGGTACTCAAAATATGATGTCTGAATTCCTTACTCTTTAAAATATTCACCCCATAGATGCACATGATCATATCAACCAATCTTTTCTTCGTAAGCAGGGCTTCACTCCCTGTATTCCATTCAAGTAAAGATTCCACAAGATCTTCTCCAAGAAAACTTTTTAAATCTTCCAAGGAAAATTTCATCATATGAGATCTCATAACTTCATTCTCCATCTTCTTCCTCCTACTCCGCCAGTTCCCCGACGGCGGCAACCAGTGTATCTATCTCTTTCTCCGTGGTATATCTTCCGATTCCGACCCGGACGATGCCGCCGAAAGCTTCATCCTTTAAATGCTTATGTATCAGTGGTGCACAGTGATATCCGGTTCTTACGGCAATTCCATAGTCTGTGTCCAAAAGCATGCCCACCTCGGCTGCCTGATAGCCCCGGATATGAAAAGGAACAATTCCGACTTTGTCCTGCCCGAAATCTCCATATAGTTTCACGCCAGGAATCCGTTTTAGCTGCGCAATTAATTTATCAGTCAACTGTTGTTCATGTGCCAGCCAGTTTGCTGTTCCGGCTGCCTTTATCTCCATGAGAGCTGCACGAAGTCCTGCTATTGCTACAATATTCGGACTGGCTGCCTCATAACGGGCAGGGCTTTCTAATGGCATCTTCGGATTCAAGGAATCACTGCCGGTTCCGCCTGCCAGAAAAACCTTCAGCTTTATGCCATGTCTTAAGAAAAATCCTCCTGTTCCGAATGGACCATAAAGATTTTTATGACCGGCAAATGCTACAATATCTGCCGGAACTTTTCGCATATCAAGCTCTGTTAGTCCAAGGGACTGTGATGCATCGATTACTGTGATTGCATCATATTTCTTTGCAATTTTGCATATTTCTTCGATGGGGAGTATATAACCTGTCACATTGCTGACCTGTGACAGAAAGATGTGAGTTGGCGGCTGCTCCGTAAAAAGATATTCCATTTTTTCCAAATCAATTTTTAAGGATTCTTTTTCCAGTGGAAGCTCTATTATGGTAAATCCAATCCGCTCTTTCCATAAATCCAGCGGGCGAACCACTGCATTATGCTCATAAGGGCTGACATAAACCACATCCGATTCCTTCCAGTCCATTCCGCCAATGATCTGATTGAAAGCAACAGTAGCAGAGGCGGATAAAACCACCTCTGCTTCCTCTTTTGCATGCCCTAAATCAAGCAGCGCTTCTCTTGTTTCTGCGATAATTTCATCTGCCTCTTTTGCAAGGGCATAAGAACCCCTCCCAGCATTAAATGCAAGGCTGCGGTTGACCCGGTCCATTTCTGTATATACCGTTTCCGGTTTTGGATATGTTGTTGCTGCATTGTCAAGATAAATAATTTCTTCTGTATTCATAACTACAACTCCTTGCTACTTCGTCAGTTTCTCTATCATCTGAACCAGTACTGCTACCTTCTGGTTCACTTCCAGACTGTCTCCGAATTCCTCCATAGCTTCTTCCATGGCATTTTTCAGGAAATAACTGGTGCTGTCATCCTCTGCTTCATAGAATTTCTTTACCTTTTTTCCATCACTTCCGGTAAATTCTATCATCTGCCTGCTGCCGGACTCACTCTGTTCCATTCCGATGTGTTCAATCTCTGCCTTTAACCGGGCAAGCTCTTCTTCATACTGCTTCAAGGACTCATCCCGCCAGTCTTCCATATAAATATCAAGAACTGCCTTGGAAAGATGTTCTACAATTTCCTGTTCATTGTGGGTCTGCATTCTGGATAAATAGCCCATCAATGCCGTCACCTGATTGCTGGCTAGAAAACTCTTTGCCGCCTTTCCCTGCTCCTCATACCATGCCTTCAAAACACCGGAAAGACTGTCTTCTTTTGCTGCGCCATAGATTTTCTTTGTGACTTCTATTGCCTGCTCATTTTTCTTAAAAAGGAAGGTATCTAAATATTCTTTTCCCTCTTTGATTTGCCGTGCCGTTTCCTTTAAATTCTTTTTCTCTACCAGTCCTGGAAGCTGTTCAAACAGCATTTCCCTTGGGTTCGGCTCCATATTTTTAAGAATCTTACGAAGCCCCTTGATAAATACATAAGCTTCCTCATCCATGCCTTCCGGGCAGGTCTGAAAGGAAACAGCAATCTGCGGCAGACTTCTGTACCACCGTTGCATTGCTCGTACCAATTCATAAAGCCGGTTTCGTTTTCCAATACTCTGATAGGTATCCTGTCCGCAAAAAATTTCTTCTAACTGCTTAATATACTTTTCTTTATTTACCGTTTCCTTTTCCACATAAAGGCTGTAGTTCTCCGGATGTTCTTCTATATTGTCAAATATTTCCGGCGTAATCTCCACTTCACGCTCCTGTAAAAGAATGACCGGTGTATCCTCAAGTTCCGCAATCTGCCTTGCAATATAAATGGGAATGATACCTTCCCTTACTCCATAGCCTTTTCCGGAAAGGCTTTCATAAAGTTCGGAAAAACTGTGCTTTTTCCCGGCACAGCGGTTGATATATTCCATGATTTCCTGTAATACCTGCTGGCTTCCCTCTTCTGCTCTTCCTTCATCCAGTGCCCGTAAGGTTGCCCGGTAAATGGTTGCTTCTGCCGCCGAACCATTCTCCCACTGTGCCATTCCTTTTCCATTTAAAACAGCATCTACAATGGTTCTTCTGGCACGTTTTGTCTGGGACGACACCTTTCTGCGGTTAATCATTTCATTATTAATTTTCGGAGTCAGATTATAGTATTCCTCACAGATTCTACTGAGCGTACGGTTAAATTCACCTACTGATTTACTTTTATTCCTGGATACAATTCCACATAATACTGTGCAGTTTCCATTCTCCGGAAGATAACGCTTTTCTAATGCCGCATTGATTTCATAAATCAAATCTTCTTCATATAGCTGTAATTCCTGCTGCAATACTGCATTTTCTTCTAAAAATGTCTTATCCTCTTTTAACTGCCGGACTGCTATCAGACGCCGGATATTTTCTTCTTCCATTAACGGTTCTCGCGGAATGAGGACTACGACTCGCTCGTCCTTTAACTCCTTCAGATGCTGCCGGACTTTTTCCATATCTGTTGTCTTATCTGCATCCGTCAATGCGATAATCTTTCCGTCTGCGGGTTTCTCTTCAAAAAGATATTCTGCCTTCTTTAAGGCAAGAAACTGCTCTAACTTTTTATATTCATAATGAAAATATCTGGTCATGGTGAATTCCTGATTATACTGCTTTGGCAGGACATAATCTAATTCTGCAATTTCACCTAACACTTTTTCGATATTTACTTTTTTCTGTTTCTGTATTTCTTCCTGAATCTTTTTTTCGATATCTACACCGACATTATTTTTAAAATCATAAGAAGCAGTCCGGTTTCTCCACTGTATTAATTGTGCTTCTTTTAACTGTTTTAATTTTTCTTTTACAATTCCATATTCCAGTCCGCTTGCCAGATAGATGCTTTCATCGTTTACCGGAAGTTCTTCTTCATTTCCCATCATCTTAAGCAATGCCATTACTTTGATAATGTTTTTTTCTTCCTCATACTCTGCCTTTCCAAGGGCATACTCTGCCTTCAGCCATTCCGCATGAATATGGATAAGGTCTGTATTTTCCCGGAATAATCTGGAAAAATAATCATAAACGACTGCCGCACCGATTCCATGGACTTCCTTTTCATCTTCTTCAATCAGGCGTACCAGTGAACCCGGCTCATTATTTGCAAGAAACGTAAACACGCTGCGTTCATTCTGTGCCACTTTTTCGCTGACTCCTAATAACAGATAAACGGTAAGCGGCAGCAAAGGAAAACAGCCTTCCTTTACTACTGTGTCATACTCTTCCTGTTCAAAAAGTGCAGAAATGCAAGGCAGTTGATAGGTATCTTCTAACACCTTTTTCCACTCTGCATTTTTTGCTGCCACACGTCTGCATTCCTCTATATCCTTATGAATGGCGTCCATCACCAGTTCAAAATTATTCTTCGCAGATACTACGAACCGGACTTCTTTTAATCTTCCTTCTACTCCATCAAAAGCATCCTTTATATTTTTTGATAACTGATGTCCATATTCCTTAATACTCTTGTGGGCAACACATACGATATGAATTTCCTCTTTGCCGGAATTTGCCAGCTCACACATGTCCTGCAATACCTTCATATCTCTTGCAAAGGTTGCCTCTTCATGTCCTTCCACATACTTGCTGAACTCATCAAATACAAGGAAAATGCCTGCATAACCGTATTTTTCACATAAAATACGATTGATGCCCTCATAGACCTTCATGGTTTCAATATTTACAATCGGCTGGAACTGGCTGCCGGAGGTCACCTTCGGATAAATTTCCCGGAATGCTTCTAAGGCATCTTCCTGCATTTTATCCATCTGTTTTCTCCACTGTTCAATGAAGCGACCATGCTCTGAATGCATCAGTTCTGCAAACTTCTGATAAGTCTTTGGATAATTTTCCATCCAGTTATCCGCTGCCTTCTCTGCTTCCTTATAATAGCTGTCCGGAACAATGTCGCTAAGTCCTGCATACTGCAATGCTTCTGTCAGTCCTAAGACGAAGGCATCCGAAAGATTCATATTCGAACTGGATACAATAACCGGAAGGAATTTTTTCTCCTGACTCCGGTACTGTTCCACCAATTCTGCTGTTTCTGCATCTAATTTGCTGATTCTTTGAAGCAAATCATTTACCTTTTCATTTTCCGGTGCAGAAAGAATCTGCAACAATACCAGCAGTAAATGTGATTTTCCTTTTCCATAAGGTCCAATCAGAATCGTTGCTTTTTCCTGTTCCTGTCCCATTACGGATTTCAGATATTTTTGCAGAATTAATAAAGATGATTTGGTTGGAATATAACTTTCCAGCTTGGTATCATCCTGCAAATCCAGTTGCAAATTTATAGAATTTTGAAATCTTTTATCTATCTCAACGAAATCTTTCAGTCTCTTCATCTTCATCGTTCCCTTTATTTTTCATAATATAGTTCCGCAACTTCATACGGTCCCCGTTTTTTCTCTTCGTTTTTGTATACCATATCCAGCCCTGCCGTCCGGTTCAGCCGGATATAGCCATAGTTATCCAGTTTATCCAGATATTCATTCAATGCAGCCCGTTTTAACTGCAGGACTTTTCCCGGACCTTTTGCATCTTCCAAAAGGCTTGCAATACTGATGCTGTTCGTTTTATTTTCTTCCCACATCTTTTCGATAAGATACCAGACTGCAAATGAGCTGAGCCGGTTTAAATTCGGCTGGCTCTTCCGGTATTTCCCACCATCCAGCTTTAATAATCCAAGGTGTGCAAAAGGACTGATGCTCTTATCCTCCGGGTCGTAATCCTCCACATGATCCCTGCTATACATCCGGAGTATGGCACTGCAATCATCTGCCAGCGAACGTCTTGGTATCTCTGTCCGTCCCGTTTCCACTGCATATTCCCGCAGCATATAATCTTCCAGTTCTGTTCTTGTAAATTCTTCTGCCTGCAGCGTATTAAAGAAAAGATACCAGCTTGTAACTGCCTCGGCATTTGTCACCAGATTCATATGTACCAGCCAATAGGAAAAATCATCCTCAAAATACGGGTCCTTCTGATATACTAATTGACCAAGTAATTCCAGTTTTACGGCTGCCCTGTTTTCAGTTTTTCCAATGAATCCGGCCGACTGCATCCAGTAACGGATTGCCTTTGCCATATTGGTTCCGACTCCCAAAGCATCTGCCCCGGAGTTTTTACTGAATACCGTTCCATCCTTTTCTGCTGCTGCCAGTCCCTTTGTCAGCCAGCCTTCCCGCAATATAAATGTCTCATGACCTTTCAGTCGAATCTTTTTTATCATTGCTCCCATTCTTCTTACTCTTCCCTTTTTCCTCGTTTTGTTGCCAGCACTTTTCTGATGTAACAGCCACCTACATAATGGTTGACACACTCTCCACAGCGGACACATTTTTCATCCAGAATATGATAGGAAATGCTCCCATCCTTTTCATCCCGGATAACAATCGCATTGTGTTTACAGATACTTTCACAGGCCTTACAGCCCATGCAGAGCTGATATTTGGTCAGCTGGCATTTTATCTTATCTTCCGCTGTTTCCAGATTTTTTGCTCCATCCAGATGCATATCATAAATTGTCACCTTCAGAGTAGTCTTACCAATCCGTCCCTGCAATTTGATTCTTGGATTGCCATTTTTTGTGGTAATAAACACTTCTCCCAAACGCTCATTTCCAAGATTCTTATTGATATATCCAAACGGCCGGAATAACTCATATAATTCTTCTGAAATCGGCCGCTGCAATTCATAATTAAAGCTGTTTTCTTCCAATACACAGGGTTTAAATGATACCACTGCTTTATTGGCATATTCCACGCCATTTCCGCCCTGTCTGGCTTTCCATTTGCCATCCCGGATATAACTTTCTGCATCCGGCTTACCAATCCGTTTTGCAAAGTCAATCAACAATTCCTGCCAGTGCTTTGACTGCTCCGGCATATAAATTCTTGATAAAAATTCTGACCAGGCACTGTTATTCGGGCAGCACCAGCAGCCTACTCTGGTATAACCCCAGCGATATGCGTCATTGAAATCTGTCTTTGTAGTCAGAAGATACAGCCAGATATCAAAGTCCATCCAGTCAATAATCGGCGAAATCGTAATCTGCTTCGTAATCTTCGAGCCTTCTGTCTCCCGCTCATATTTGCTTCTGCTGGCAGACTCACTTCTCCGGATTCCATAGAATGTAATTATTTTATCTTTATCACCAAACAACGCTTTTATCTTCCGCTGGATTGCTCCCGTTTTAAAAATAGTACAGCACCAGCGCATGACACGGCTTGGCGGTCCCATCAGTTCACACAGTTCTTCAAAATTCTTTTCTTTATTTCTCGATGACAGAACCGGTGTCTTCGGATGCTCTTTCTTAAACCGCTCCACATAGTGCATGGTTTCCGGAAATTCCAATGTAGTATCCCCGAAAATATGAAGTATCTTCGGTTCTGATAACGCCCTCATTACAAGACTGGATACCACCGTGGAATCCTTTCCACCGGAAAAAGAGACAAACATATCCTGAATCTTATAATTCTTCGTGCTCTCTCTGATATAACCGGTCGCTTCTGTGGTTATCTCTTCATAACGCTCCCGGTTCTCCTCTAAGAATCTTTTTATATAGGAATCAAAATACTGATAGGTATTCTGTTCTCTCAAATCCTCATACTGCTTACGCACTTCTTCTGCGTCTACTTCTATTAAATCTTTTACAGAAAAGTCAATTCGTTTGCCATTGACATAATATTTATTTCCGGAGCCGTTCCATACCGAATCTTTTAAAAATGCAAATGGCTTTTTCAGCAAAATTTCTAACAGCAATCTTTCCTCCGGAAATACCGGGCGGATATCCGATACCATTCTCCTTGGCTTACTGCCACAGGAACATTTTTTCTGATATAAAGGAATGTTACAGGTATCACACCAGTAAATGTCGGATTTTTCCAGTTCCGCCCGTTCCTTGCATACCGGGCAGACGCTGGTCTGTGTTATGATATTATCTTTCGTGCATCGATATCTTTGCATTTAACTCACCATTTCTTCAATTCTTCCGGTTTCACATTCAAATAGGAACACAATTCCAGAAACTCTGTTGCGTTCAGGCTTTCTTTTGCTCCCACCTGCAGTTTATCCTCCGAAATGGCGGTATCCCGTGCAACCTGTGTTACGGATAAATGATTATCTGCTATGTATATTGCTAATTTTTCTGTTATTGTCTTTGCCATTTTTCTTTCTCTCTTTAAAAGATTCCAACTCATAATATTCTCTGACTCCGGGAATATTTTCTTATAAATAGCATTATATTCTTTCTTAAAGAGAATATCAATATTCATTTTTCCTGTTATCCGAGAATTGTTTGACGTTCAAAATATGTTAGTTTATGATTAAAAAAGAGGTGAAAAAATGAAAAATGCAAAAATCGCAAAAGTATTAAAAGAATATCGCAAACGCAACCAGCTTTCCGTAACGGATGTCTCCATCCAGTTAAGTGAGAAATCTGTCCCGGTAGCGCCAAAAACCATTTATGGCTGGGAAAGCGGTCAGACCCAGCCGGATGCCGATACGCTTTTGCTCTTATGCGAAATATATAAAATCAATGACATTCTTGGAACTTTCGGTTATGACGATTCCGAAAAAATTATTCTGACCAGACATGAAAAAGAATTGATTCTACAATACCGGAAGCACCCGGAAATGCAGGAAGCAATACAGAAATTATTGAATTTATCTTAAAAGTGGTATCTTCCGACAGCAAAAAAATCCCGGATAGCTGATAAAAATGAGATGTTCCTCAAATTATCAGCTATCCGGGATTTTCTATCCCAGTGCCACATCCAGTATCATCATCAGCAGAAATCCTATTGAAAACCATATGGTTGCAATATTCGAATGGCTGCCTGTGGATGCCTCCGGCAGCAATTCCTCGATTACCACATAAATCATGGCGCCTGCTGCAAACGATAACAGATACGGCAGAATCGGAATCACTATGGATGCTGCTGCAATGGTTATAATTGCAGCTATCGGCTCTACAATGCCAGACAATGCACCGTAAAGAAATGCTTTTCCTTTTCCGGTTCCTTCACTGCGAAGCGGCAAGGATATAATTGCCCCCTCCGGGAAATTCTGAATGGCAATACCGATTGCCAGGGCAAGTGCTCCTGTCAAAGTAATATTTCCACTGCCCATCAGAAATCCTGCGAATACTACACCCACTGCCATTCCTTCCGGAATATTATGTAAGGTAACTGCTAGTACCAGCATGGTTGTTTTTTTTAGGTGTGCTTTAATTCCCTCCGGCTCATCACTGTTTAAATGTAAATGCGGAATAATCCTATCCAAAATCAGCAAAAATGCAATTCCAAGGGCAAATCCAACTGCTGCCGGAATAAATGACAACCTTCCCATTTCTTCTGACATTTCCAAAGACGGAATCAATAGCGACCATACCGACGCTGCCACCATGACTCCGGATGCAAATCCCAGCAGGGATTTCTGCACCAGCGGCTTCAACTCCCCAGTCATAAACAGCACACAGGCCGCCCCTAAAAATGTTCCTACAAACGGAATCCAGATATATATTCCAATCATATAAAACCTCCTTTCACACTTGCTATTCTAAAGTAGCATTTCATTATCTTCTTATAAAATTCTTCTCTCATATAGAATTTATCTCATAAAGTTTCTACTCCAGCGTAAGATTCAAGTACCCATTCTTTACCTCATCACAGCCGGTTATCATGCCAAAATCTTCTTTCTGATAGTCCTGTTCTTTTTTATCATTTCCGACTCGTTCTTCTCTTTCAACTGCCGCCAAAGATTTTCTGACTCTGACCGGAACTTTTATCCGAAGACGCTTTAATACCGCCAGCAAATCCTGCTCTGATAAAGTTGTCTCCAATACTTCGATGGCATTTTCCTCTTCCCGGAATAATAAAAGCTCCTCTCTGCCATGGTGCTGCACTTTATAAGCATAACCATCTGCATAGTCATTTTCCAGCAACGCATAAGTGATTGCATCCTTATCCCAGCGGATATAACCATTTCCCATAAAATAATCATCCCGAAGCTGCACATACTCATCCGGTGTCACTGTAAGCAGCCAGTATTCCTGCTGCCCTTTTTCTTCCCCTTTTGCTTCTGCAATTTCATCCGGAAGAATGGTTCGCTCTGCTACGCAAAATGCCATACGGAATCCCAGCTTCTCATAATAGTATATGAGGCTTTCGCTGGCTGGTTCTAAGACAATCGGTGTCTGAAAATGCTGTTTTCCTTTTTCTAACAGCATTTTTGCATAGCCCCTGCCCCGGTATTCCGGCAGGGTTGCTACTGCATAAGCATAATGTACCGGTATCTCACCTTCCCCGGTCACAAGATACGCCTTAAGAAATGTTGTCATTGCCACAGGCTTCTTATCTTCCATACACACCAGCATATTTTCTTCCGTAAACCGGTGCGTGAAATAGAATTCCATATAGTCCTCTTCATCCCCGAAGCACCGATGCCAAATCTCTTTTATCTGTAGAATCATCTCTTTTGTTGCAAACCGTATTTCCATCTTAAATCTCCCGTGCAGTATAATTTTTCAGCAAAATATCAGGATAATAGGATAATTTTGCCTTTCGCAGTCCTTCATCCCCGGCATCATCTTCTCGGTTTACATAACTATACTCCTGACAATTATGCATTACAAACTGCTGGTTAATCATTGGATAAGCACCCTGTATTTCCGGAAATGCTTTTTCAAAATGCACTACATAAGTATCGGAATTTAATCGTTCTCCTATGGTAAATGCTACGATTTCTCCAGCCTTACGCAATATGCCGCCCGCTAAATGCAACTCATCAAAATATTTCATTGCCTGATTCAGGGCACACTGCTCATCACTCATATCCTCATTCCACTTGCAGGCTCTCCGGTCGCACCACTTAAGATTCATATCATAGCATTCCTGCTTATTTTCCGCTGTCATTGGCTCATAACTCCAATCCTCGTCATCTTTAAATCTTGCAATGTGATTTCGTTTGCCATGAAGCTTCTTTCCTGCCAGACTGGTCAGCTTATCCACTGTATAAATATAATCAAAGCTGTCCCTGTTTTCTTCGATCTGAAAAATACCGGAAAAATACGTTTCTAAAAACTCCCGGTCTGCCTCCTCAATACTTTCAATATAGAGCTTGCTGTTATCTTCTTTTGCATGTGTAAGGAGCTGCATAATTGCTGCCTTCTTATCTCCGGCTCCAATTGGGAATGCATAACAGTCTTCCCCTTCTGCATCGAATTTTATCACGCAGCAGCCGCAGACTTCTGCCACTTCCACTTTATATATCACAGACCAGATAAAGTTATTTGCAAAGCTGTATTCGCAGCCCTGTCGGTTATCTTCCCTCAGTTTTTCACTCATCCAGTCTCTGTCATCTATGGTTATTGGTCTAAATTCTATCATATCATCTTCCTCATTCTCTTTTCTTCTTCAATTATTATACCCCAGATTGTCAAATTCTGCTCCTGCCATAAACTACTTGAAACATATTTTCAAGTTTATCGTAACAAAGGATGTGCCTTGGCACATTCTCGCGCCTGCGGCGGTCGCTTGCGACATCTACCTTATACGCCGCAGTGTGCATCCTCGCGGAGCGTTTTTTATTTTACAGGAAAGCAATTTCCTGTAAAGTAAAAAAAAGATTCCCTATTGCCCCTTTCCATCGGTTATGACAATAGCGAACCTTCTCCTTAAATCATGCTATTCCAATATATATTTTACTGTTCTTTACCACCCTGCAATAAATTATCCGCTTCCTCTTCCGGCAATGCAAAAATATCCATCAGATTATTTTTTATTTCAGTTTCTGATATGTTCTTAGCTTTCATTCCGCTTACATACTGATTCAGCAGTTCTAATTTTCCTTCTTCTTTTGCCTCTTCTCTATCTTCAATCCAATCCGACTGTCTTTGCATATACTCTTTCCTCCATTTCTGGTTATCACGGACCCGCTGAACTTCCCGGTCCAGTCGATGCACAAAGTCTGTTTCTATTGTTTTCTTGGACAAGTATTCCAAAAATGCTTTCATCTCTGCGCTGACATCGTTCTGCCGCCCCACTGCGCTCAAAAAGATTTTCCCTGTTCCGTCCCCCAGTTCCAGATTCAAATCCTGTATGCACCGGTTCTCAAAGGAATAAATATGTCTGCCCGCATCAAATGGATCAAAGGTGCAGATAAATATTACATAACTTTTATTTAAGCTCTGATATTCGATTCCCTTATCTGTCTCGTCAATATCTATGATTCCCTGATAATAACGGCTTCGTTTCGGAAGATGCTTTTTCTTTCCTGTCTGCATCTCAATATCATAAATCGTCTGATTCTCATCCGCAGCATACACATCCATACGCACACTTTTGGCATTTGCTGCCACATCCAGAGTTTTCTGCTCCTCCAGATATACAATATCCGCAATCGGAAAGCCCATAATCAGTTCCAGCAATTCCTTGCAAAGAGCCTTGTTCTGCATCACCTTTGCAAACATGAAATCATCGGAAAGTTCCAGTTCCTCATAGCTTTTACATTTTCTTGCCATACACAATAGTTCTCCTTTCATTATAGTAAAAGAGTCCCGACTTGACAACCCAAACCAGTTCGTTTGTTCCAACTCTTTTACCGTCTCTTTTTTACTTTTCATCCTGTTTCTTGGAAATTTTGGCGAAAATGCCAATGAATCTGGGAAATATTCCCGCTCTACGAAATCAAAGCAAATGATTTGCTTTCGATACTGCCATCATACCTGCCACTTCTTAATAAGTCAATATGCCCTTCTGTTATTTCAGAAAAATTTTATAACTGCAAAACCTGCCACTGGCATCTTCTTGCGGATGCCTGGCAACTTAAACTACGAGAAACACGCTTTGCGAGTTTCTCGAGTTATCGCGGTGCTCGCCAAATCTGCATGCAAGCATGCGATTTTTCTCGCTACTCGCGTAAACAAAAAAAAGAAGATTTCTCTGCCTCATTCACAGAAAAATCTCCTTTTCCATCATCTTTTCGATATAGAAAAATCACTCTTTTTCTTTAATCATCTTAAACATCTGAACACGATTTCTGATACCCAGCTTCCGATAGATATTTAAGATATGCTTCTTTAATGTATTTACGCTTATGGACAATTCTTCACAGATGGTATGATTATCCTTTCCCTGCATCAGAAGCTGCAGTATCGTATGCTCCCGCTTTGTCAGTTCATATTTCTCTGTTACTTCTGTTATCGTTAGTTTCTCTGCCCTTTCATCCTTTTGCTGTCCGTCCTTATATAACCGGAATGCCAGATGGTCTTTCAACATGTCCAGAATAAAAATGTCATCATACTGGAAATTATCTTTTCCGATTGTCCGGTAAAAAGTGACAACGCCTAAAAATTCTTTATTTCTTCCCAATATCATCTGGATTGCATAATGCCAGTTATTTGGCCGGTACACCTTCTGATAATATTCTGTCTGTACCCTTTTTTCATCCGATATCATATCTGTTTCCCGGTACACCAGACTCTTTCCGCTATATACAATTCCGCGGTTCGAATTCATTTCATCATACATCGAGGATTCATCATCACAATTATAAGTGACCGGTCTTACCAGATGCCTGCTCTCCTGGCTGTCTGCGAGAAAAAAATCTGCACTGTCAAAATCCAGCACCATCTTCATCTGCTCTAAAAACTGCTCCCGCATAATATCTGCATCTTCCGTCGTATAAATCTTATAAATAATACTATTTAAAATCATCCAGTCATTTGTCTCTAATGTTTTCAATTAATCACCCTCTTTAAGTATTTTTCAGATGTAAAAAGAGGGCATATTCTTTCGAATATACCCTCTTTGGTCTAAAACCATTATATTTTATGGCATTTTAAATTGCAAGTATTATTTTATTTTTATTCATGAAAGATTACATTGCGGTACTTATTCAGTACCCGGAGTAATACACTGCCCAAAATCACACAGGTGATAACTTCTCCGATTCCGACAGTAAGTGCATTAAATGGAATCGACCAGTCAACGCCTTTATATTCTGTAATAAAGCCATAACCATAGCGTAATACAAAAGGTACAATCACCATATTTGCAATAACCGGCGGCCATGTACATGCGAATTTATGCTTTCTTAATGCATAAGTTCCAAACGCTCCAATCAAAGTTGCAATGCTTCCGCACACAACATCCACCGGAATCCCGCCTGTCAGCATATTTGCCAGAAAACATCCCAGCCATAATCCCGGAATTGCTGCAGTCGTAAATACTGGCAGAATACATAATGCTTCTGAAATACGCACCTGAATCGTACCGGATGCCAGTCCTGCAATACTGCTAAGATAAGTCAGTGCCACATAGATTGCTGCAATTAACGCAGCCTGCACAATAAATAATACTTTTTTGTTTCTCATATTCTTTTGTCTCCTCTAGTTTTGTTTTACGAGTGGAAGGTCTCGAACACTCGGTTTCTTCTTCCCCAAAGACCTTGGTTTTACGGGGTACTTGCAACGTTTGAAAGTGTATCACAGAACTCGTCTAATTGCAAGCGATTGTATTCACCCACAAAGAGACCACAAAGAGAGGCTGCCTTTCGGCAACCTCTCTTTGCGCTTAATTATATTTTGTATGAGGAAATGGAAAAAAAGAATTACTTGTATTTTTATTAGCCCTTTACACCACCAAGTGCTACACCTGCTACAATGTATTTTGAAAGGATAAGGTAAGCAATGATTAACGGAAGTACCGTTACGGTAAGACCTACATATACAACACCGTAATCTACACGGAACTGATCAGATGTCAGCATCTGTACAAACAATGGAAGTGTTTTCTTCTCATCAGTTGTTAACATGATGGTTGGGGTAAAGAGGTTATTCCACTGTGCAATAAACTGGAAGATTGCCTGTGTTGCTACTGCCGGTTTCATAATCGGCATGATAATGGTATTGAAAATCCGGAATTCTCTTGCTCCGTCAATTCGTGCAGCTTCAATCATTTCAATGGATAAGGTACTTTCCATATACTGTTTCATGAAGAATACAACTGCCGGTGCTGCGATACAAGGAATAATCAATGGGATATAAGTATCTACCAGATTCAGTTTTAACATAAAACGGTAGAAACCAATGATTGTAATCTGGTTCGGCACCATCATGATTGCCATGATGAACGCCCATGCAAACTTCTTTGCTTTGAAGTTATATACATGAATTCCATAAGCTGTCATACAGGAACAATATACTGCAAGGAAGGTACCTGGTACTGTGATACATAAGGAGTTCAACATTGCTCTTCCTAATGTTAATCTCATACCATTCTGCTTCTGAAGAAGCATGTTCCAGTTCTCCATCAGGTGGGAGGAAGGAATCAAGGATACACCTGCCTGAATATCTCCAGAAGTTCTGGTCGCATTCATAACCATTAAAAGGAATGGCAGTAAACTAAGGAGACAAAAGAGGATACAAATCAAACCTCGGATTGCTCTTTTTGTATGTAATACTTTCGAATAACTTTTCTGTTTTGGCTGGGATGTCTGTCCGCTCATTGCCATATCAAAACTTGCCATTATCGATTCCCTCCTTTCTTATGTTTCTTCTCGCTCCGATCCGTCATCGTTCCGAAGAAGATAAGACTAATAATCAAGGTCAGAATAAACAGGAATACAGATACTGCTGCTGCCTTACCTACATCACTCTGATATAATCTCATGATGTACATTGCCATTGTTGTGGATGAATCATCCGGCTGTCCGATAAGTCCTGACTTACTGACATTGAATAATGCCGGGATATCGTACATCTGTAAACCACCGATTGCGGAAGTAATCAATACGTATAACATAATCGGTTTTAATAATGGAAGTGTTAAATAACGGAATTTCTTCCATCCGGTTGCTCCATCGATATCAGCCGCTTCATAAAGACTTGGGTCAATTCCCAAAACTCCTGATATCAGCAACAGGGTTGTATTTCCATACCACATCCAGAAGAGGATAAATGATATTAATCCCCGCGTTCCGCCGACGCTTGTCATAAAGTTAAATTTCTGTGAAATGATTCCCATATCACGTAAAGTCTGTGTAATTGGTCCATACTGGGAAAACATTGCATTGAATAAAACAGATACAGACGCTGCTGTGATAATACTAGGTAAGTAAATAATAATTTTGTATGCGCCCTGAGCTTTTAATTTTACAATGTTATCAGTCAGCCATACTGCCAGTAACAATGAAACTAAAATCTGTGGAATAAAGTTACATACCCACATTGTCAGTGTATTTTTCAAATAAATCAATGCATATCCTTTTTCACCGGCTGTCAGTCCGAGAATATTTTTGAAATTGTCTAATCCGCAAAATTCAATAAATTCTCTACCGTTTCTCTTATAGTAGCTTAATGTACTATAGTAAAATGTATTAAATAACGGCCATAACTGAAACAGACAATATGCAATGAAGAATGGGGCGATAAAGAAGTATCCATATCTGCCATATTCAATATGTTTACGTTTTTTCTTTTTGTCCATCTTTGCCAACTCCTCTCAATCCATCTTCCATTTCCCTATATTTTAAAATAACTCTCCAATAGTTTTGTTTATAAATGCTGCCCTTCCCATGCCGGAAAGGGCAGCATAGTTATTGTTCTTTTACTGATTATTCAGCTTTTAAGTATGAATAGGAGTCATGTACTGCGGATTTGAAATCTGCGATTGCAGTATCTTTATCCTTGTTTCCTGCTGCATACTCTTTCACCTGAGTAGACCAAGCAGAGTTGATGTTCTGATCTTCTGCTGTTGCATTCTTAGCACTGATGGAATCAGCCATTGGTAAGTAGAATGCCATGATATCCTGACCAGCTGCTTCATATAAGTAGTCACATGTTGCGCCTGCTTCAGAAATCTTCTTAACAGCTTCTTTGTTGTTTACGAAATCACTGTTCTTTGCATTGATAGATACCATGAAGTCTGTGTCACAGGTAAATGCTTTGATAATTGTTCCAGCCATTTCTTTGTCTGCACAGTTAGCTGTTGCTGCAAGTCCTGTACCACCCCAGTAGAACTGTTCCGGAGCATTTACAAGGATTGTGTTACCTTTCCAGGTATCTTTTAAGCTCCAGTATGTGAACCATGGGCATCCACAGTAAGCAACTGCTGCATTAGATGTCTCGCCGTCACCTTCCATGTTTGCATACCAGTCTGTTGACCACTGGTCTGTTTCATAGGTTAATCCTTCGTCTACCATTGTCTTAGCAAGTTCCATATACTGTGTCATGTTATCATCAACAGAAATAACATCGTCATCGCCATACCAGCCGGTTGCTCTTGAGTTAGAAAGTACACGGAAGCACTCATCATAACCGGAGAACAGTTTACATTTTCCATTAGATGCATCATTTACTTTTCTTGCTGCATCAAGAACACCATCCCATGTAGAGAACATTGTGCTTAATTCATTTACATCAGTTGTTCCAAGATATTTCTCACAAAGGTCTGCTCTTAACTGGAAACATCCAGGAGTAGCCTGCCAGAATAATGCTTTTACATTGTTTGCATCAGAAGAATCTTCGCCGGATACAGTTCCAAGATCCAGATTGTACTGATACTGATTTGCATAATCATCTGCTGTAATTCCACAGTCACCAACTGAGGTCAGCCAGTCACTGTTTACATATTTCAAAACGTAGTCAACCTCAAGTCCCATCAGGTCTGGATACAATTCATTATCAGGATCATCTAAGATTTCATCAATCTTTGTCTGATAATAATCAGATCCACCTGCATTTACGAATACGATACGTTTTGCAAGGTCTGGGTACTGCTCTGCAAACGGTCCATCCAAAATGTTCTTGATGTCATCGTTCCAGCCCCATACTACGAATGCATCATCTGCACTTGGATCACCGGTGATGGTGTTCTCTACTTCTGTAGAATCAGAACCACTGTCTGTGTCCGTATCTGCATCTGCTGTTCCTTCTGTGTTGGATGTATCATTGTTCGCATCCTTTGTGTCATCCCCTGATCCACATCCAGCTACCATAGCTGCTACCATGGATACGCATAATAAAGTACTGATAAGTTTCTTTTTCATTGAGTTCTCCTCCTTCTCATTTTTCATCCTCTTCGGATGTTGTTTCAGGCAGTTCTCCTACCGACTGGCCGGTAATCAATGTGCCCTCTATAACGACTCTCTCTATGAGAGTAGTTCTCGGTTTCTCGATGGCATCAATCAGACGCCGTGCTGCTTCTCTTCCTATTTCTTCTGTATCCTGACGAATCGTTGTGATTCTCGGATGAGATAACTGGGAAATTCTTGTTCCGTCATATCCTGCAATAGAAACATCTTCCGGGATATGCATCCCACGTTCCATAATCACGTTTTTTCCTCCGATTAAAGAGGTGTCATCCGGATAAAGAATACAGGTTGGCGGGTCATCCATATCAAGTAAAATTTCTGTCTGCTCCGCCGCTCCCCTTGTTTCCAGATAAGCAGCTTCCCGAATGTAATCTTCATTTACCTTAATATGAAGTTCTTCCATCGTCCGGTAAAAGCTTGTAAGTCTTTCTCTTGTTACATTCGAGTTTTTCTGTCCATGTATGTAAGCAATTTTTCGGTGACCCTTCTTATATATATACTTCAGCAGCTCTTCCATTCCTTTTACATTATTGGAACAAACTGCTGTGCAATTGTAATGTGTATAATCAATGGTCACTACCGGGAATGCACTGTTCATTAATTCAAGCACTCCCTGGCTGGCAAAATCAGCACACACGATAACGATTCCTTCAAAGTTCCGGTATCTGCAATGTTCAAAAAATGAGGTTTTCTTTACTCCGTAACTGTTGTTGATAAATGTTACATCATATCCCATCTTCTCAACCTGCACCTTAATTCCATTTAGCACACCTGAAAAATATTCATGTGTCAGACCACTTCCTGCTTCTTCCTGAAACAGGACTCCTACATTGTAGGAACGGTTGGTCTTTAATGCTCTGGCAGCTGCATTTGGAAAATACCCCATCCGCTCTGCTGTCTCTCTTACTCTTGCTTTTGTTTCTTCTCCAATATCATGTTGTCCATTCAGTGCTTTGCTAACTGTTGCAGTTGATACACCACATTCTTTCGCAATGTCTTTTAAAGATACCATCTTTTGCACCTCACTGTTTTGAGTTGCTTTTCTTAATCGTTTTCGTAGCTTTATCATAACATATCCAGTGTGAAATGCAACTATTTTTTGTATATTTGTAACAGTTATCCAGTTTTAAGTCGTCAGTTTTGTGCATTTTTTACTAATCTTGTTTTCTTTCTTCTATATTAAGTCGATTTTTTTCTTTCTCTTTACTTAATCGTTATCACTCTGTGTTTTCGATTCATATGACAAAAAGCTGTCATTTTCGCTCTTTTCTCCTAAAATGCATACTTTCTTCAATATTTCTGTTGCTTTTTCCTGATTCTTATATTATACTCAACCTAAAGAAATACCTCTCTTAATCGTTTTCGGACTTATTGTATTTAAGGAGGTTATTTAATTATGAAATTTGGACATTTCGATGATGCAGCAAAAGAATATGTCATCACTTCCCCAAAGACTCCACTTCCATGGATCAACTATTTAGGATGTGAAGATTTCTTTTCACTGGTTTCTAACACCTGCGGAGGATACAGTTTCTATAAAGATGCCAAGCTCCTTCGTCTTACAAGATATCGTTACAACAATATTCCTTATGACAGCAATGGACATTATTACTATATCAAAGATGGTGACACCATCTGGAATCCGGGATGGATGCCAGCCAAGACTGAATTAGATTCCTATCAGTGCCGGCATGGATTAGGCTACTCTGTTTTTGAAGGAAGCAAAAATCAGTTATCCGCAGAGCTGACCATGTTTGTTCCTATGGGAAATACCTGTGAGATTAACAAACTGACACTGACCAACCACGGCAGCGAACACAAAGAAATTTCCGTATTCTCTTATGTAGAATTCTGTCTGTGGAATGCCATGGATGATATGACAAACTTCCAGCGTAACTTCAGTACTGGTGAAGTGGAAATTCACGGCTCTGCCCTTTATCATAAGACAGAATACCGCGAACGCCGTAATCATTATGCGGTATATGCTGTAAATACCCAGCTTGCCGGATTCGATACCGACCGTGAATCTTTCCTTGGTGCTTATGGCGAAAATTCCGCGCCGGAAGTTGTCATAAACGGAACCTCTAAGAACTCTGTAGCAAGCGGCTGGTCTCCGATTGGTTCCCACCATATCAAGGTTTCTCTTGCACCGGGCGAATCAAAATCCTTTGTTTTTGTACTGGGTTATGTAGAGAATCCGGTTGCCGAGAAATGGGATGGTCCTGCTGAAAACGGATGCATCAACAGAAAACCGGCAGAAGAATTATTAAAACGTTTTGATACCACAGAAAAAGCTGACGCTGCTTTAGCAGAATTAAAAGAATACTGGAATAATCTTTTAAACCACTTTACCGTATCTTCTTCCGAAGAGAAGTTAGACCGTATGGTAAACATCTGGCATCAGTACCAGTGTATGGTTACCTTTAATATGTCACGTTCCGCTTCCTATTTCGAATCCGGAATTGGACGAGGCATGGGCTTCCGTGATTCCTGTCAGGATCTTTTAGGATTTGTTCATCTGATTCCGGACCGTGCAAGACAGCGTATTTTAGATATCGCATCTACCCAGTTTGAGGATGGAAGTGCTTACCATCAGTATCAGCCACTTACCAAAAAAGGAAATGCTGATATCGGAAGCGGATTCAATGATGACCCGTTATGGCTCATTGCCGGTACTGCTGCTTATATCAAGGAGACCGGAGATTACTCCATTTTAGATGAAATCACTCCTTATGATAATGACGAAAGCAAAGCAACCGATTTTATGGAACATTTAAGACGTTCCTTCAACTATACCAGAACACACTTAGGACCACATGGACTTCCTCTGATTGGACGTGCTGACTGGAATGACTGTCTGAACTTAAACTGCTTCTCAGAAGAGCCGGGTGAATCCTTCCAGACCTTCGGACCATCTGAGGGACCAAATGCAGAGTCTGTATTTATCGCAGGCATGTTTGTAAAATATGGTAAAGATTATGTAGAAATCTGCAAACACAGAGGTCTGGAAGAAGAAGCCAAAGAAGCGGAAGAAGCAATTGCTTCCATGGAAAAAACCGTTCTCGATGCCGGCTGGGATGGCGAATGGTTCTTAAGAGCTTACGACCACTACAAACAGAAAATCGGTTCCAAAGAATGTGACGATGGTAAAATCTTTATCGAGCCGCAGGGATTCTGTGTTATGGCAGAAATCGGACTGAAAGAAGGCAATTGTCTTCAGGCAATGCAGTCTGTTGAAAAATACTTAGATACCAAATACGGTATTGTACTGCTGCAGCCACCTTATCACAAATACCATGTAGAGCTCGGTGAAATTTCTTCCTATCCACCTGGATACAAAGAAAATGCAGGTATCTTCTGTCACAACAATCCATGGATTTCCATTGCAGAAACAGTCGTTGGACGTGGCGACCGTGCATGGCAGGTATACACCAGAACCTGTCCTGCTTATATCGAAGATATCAGCGAAATCCACCGCACTGAGCCATATGTGTACTCTCAGATGATTGCCGGAAAAGATGCGCCAAACTTCGGTGAAGCAAAGAACAGCTGGCTTACCGGTACTGCTGCATGGACTTTCCTTGATGTATCCCAGTATATCTTAGGTATCCGTCCGGATTATGATGGTCTTGTAATTGACCCATGTATTCCATCTACTTTATCCGGTTTTACCGCAAAACGTGATTTCCGTGGTGTAACTTATCACATTCAGGTAAAGAATCCAAATGGCGTACAGAAAGGTGTCAAGGTTCTTACAGTAGATGGTGCTATTGCTGATGGCAATATAATTCCATTTGATCCGTCTAAGAAAGAAGTTACTGTTGAAGTAATTATGGGTTAAGCAAAATACCTCCCTTTATTTATCTTATATAAAATCAATCCATGATTCAAAAGAAGGGCGTATGAAAAACGAAAGTTTTTTCATACGCCCTTCTTCTATATACTTCTTTTATAACCTGCTGCTCTTACAATTCACAGGTATTAACGGTTCTTGGGAACGGAATGACATCACGGATGTTTGCCATACCGGTAAGATACATAACGCATCTTTCAAATCCAAGTCCGAAGCCTGCATGTCTTGCAGAACCATATTTACGTAAATCAAGATAGAAGCTGTAATCTTCCTCTTTTAATCCAAGTTCATGGATTCTTTCTAATAATTTATCGTAGTCATCCTCTCTCTGGCTTCCTCCGATAATTTCTCCGATTCCTGGCACCAGACAGTCAACTGCTGCAACTGTCTTGCCATCCTCATTGAGTTTCATATAGAAGGCTTTGATTTCCTTTGGATAATCTGTTACAAATACCGGTCTCTTGAAAACCTGCTCTGTTAAGAAACGCTCATGCTCGGTCTGAAGGTCACAGCCCCAGGATACCTTATAATCAAATTTATCATTATTTTTCTCCAGAAGTTCAATGGCTTCTGTATAAGTCACTCTTGCGAAATCGGAATGTAATACATTATTCAGCCGTTCAATCAGTCCCTTGTCTACGAAGGAATTAAAGAACTGCATTTCTTCCGGTGCATGTTCCATAACATAGGAAATAATATATTTCAGCATACTCTCTGCCAGTACCATGTCATCTTCCAGATCTGCAAATGCAATTTCCGGCTCAATCATCCAGAACTCTGCAGCATGTCTTGTAGTATTGGAATTCTCTGCCCTGAAGGTTGGTCCAAAGGTATAAATATTTTTGAACGCCAGTGCAAAGGTCTCTCCGTTTAACTGTCCACTTACGGTAAGATTGGTTGGTTTTCCAAAGAAATCCTGTGTATAATCAATGCTTCCGTCTTCCTTGTGTGGAATGTTATTTAAGTCCATGGTAGTAACCTGGAACATTTCTCCCGCACCCTCACAGTCACTTCCGGTAATCAGCGGAGTGTGTACATAGACAAAGTCCCTCTCCTGGAAGAACTTATGAATTGCATATGCAATCAGGGAACGTACACGGAATACTGCCTCAAAGGTATTGGTACGTGGTCTTAAATGTGAAATAGTTCTTAAATATTCGAAGCTGTGACGTTTCTTCTGTAACGGATAATCCGGTGCAGATGCGCCTTCAATTACGATTTCCTCTGCCTGAATTTCAAATGGCTGTTTTGCTTCCGGTGTAGCTTCCAGCACTCCGGTAACAACAATAGCTGCACCAACATTAATTTTGGTAAGCTCCTGAAAATTCTCCAGTCCGTCTGCATATACTACCTGCAGTGGTTCAAAGAAAGTTCCGTCATTTACTACGATAAATCCGAAGTTTTTAGAATTACGGTTACTTCTTACCCAGCCTCCGACGGTAATCTTCTTACCTACATAATCTTCCTGATGGTGAAATAAATCTCTGATGTCAACAAGTTCCATTTTTCTATCCCCCTTAGATAAAAATTTTTCTAATCCTTTTTAGTTTTCTGTATTTAATTCAGTATCTGTAACATTTTCTGTTCCTGCCTCATCTTCAACAGTTGCACTGTCAACTACTTTCTGAAGTGCCAGATTGCATACATATACTTTCTTTAAATATTCTTTTCCGCTGTCTGCGCTCAATCCATATGATTTGTATAATGTGGATTCATCGCTGTAGCTGTAATTGCTCATAAGATTTCCAACGTAGCTGTCAAAGCCATCCTGGTCAAACTCAATGCCTTCCTTTTCTGCAATTGCCTCTAAAATCATCTGTGTCTTAAGATCTGATGTCACTTCGTCAGTTACATTGCTTACAAATTCATCATAATCCTGATTTGCTGTATTTTCCACATAATCCTTAAGGCTGCTTCCATCGCTGCAGTAATAGGATTCATACTGTGCCATTACTTCTTCCATACGGGCATCCAGAAGTCCATCCGGAAGTTCCTTTACGGTACATACCTCTCCTAACTTGTCCATTACTGCAGAACGGATTGCAGATTTCTTAGAGGATTCCTTAGAAGATTCCAGATAATTGCGTGCATCTGCCTTCATCTCATCTACCGTATCATAGCCAAGGCTGGCCTTAGCATTGACATATGCCACATATTCATCTGTCATATTGTCATAAGTAATATCCTGCTTCTCAACAATTTTATTGATGGTTACATTAAACACAACCGCCTGTCCTGCCAGGTCTGTATTTTTATAGCTTTCCGGAAATGTAAGATTCAAGGTTACTTTATCCCCTACTTTTGCACCAATCAGTCCTTCTTCGAAGCCGTCAATAAACGTATTGCTTCCAATCTCTAAGACCGTATCTGTTGCAGTTCCACCACTGAATGCCACGCCATCTTTTAATCCTTCATAATCGATATTTACAGCATCTCCATCCTCTACCACTGTTTTATCCGTATCTGCATAGTACGGATAGTTGGTAATTACGCTATTCTCAATAAAAGTCTTCACATCATCATCACTTACGGAATAATCGTCTGTCAAAGCTACTGATAATCCCATATAATCGCCCAGTTCCACATAATCAAGCGGGTCAAAATCAATTGCCGCACTGGATACCACTTCTGTGCTCTCTGTATTCTCTACCGATTCACTTTTCTTGTCTTTTCCACAGCCAGTTACTGAAAATGCCAGTGTCAGGCATAACAATACTGCTACTAATTTCTTCTTCATGTTTATTTCCCTTCTGTCTTTCATTCAAAGGCTGGATTTTTCCAGTCAGTCATACTTTCTAAAGATACCACATTTTCACCGAAAATAAAAGCATTTCATAGAATTTTTCGCATTTGCAGGTTGTCAATCCTGCCAATCAATGATACAATCATATTTGGATTTTACTTAAGGAGGTTTTCATCGTGCCAAAATTTGCGATTGTATTATTAACAATACTGATTATTATGATTATTGCCCTGATTGTTCTTTATTTTGTGGGCAAACGAGCTCAGAAAAAGAAAGAAGAACAGGATGCCCAGATTGCAGCAGCAGCACAGACCATTTCCATGCTGATTATCGATAAGAAGAAGATGCGGCTTAAAGATTCCGGTCTTCCGGCAAATGTCATTGCCCAGACTCCGAAAATGCTCCGCCGTTCCAAACTTCCAATCGTCAAAGCAAAGGTTGGTCCAAAGGTTATGACTTTAATCTGTGACGGACAGATTTTTGATTCCGTTCCGGTTAAGAAGGAAGTAAAAGCTACTGTCAGCGGGCTTTACATTACCGCAGTAAAAGGAATGCGTGGTCCTATCGAAGCACCTGCCAAAAAGAAAAAAGGCTTTATGGCAAAGTTAAAAGAAAAAGCTGGTAAATAAAATAACTTGAGCTGGGTTTTCACCCAGCTCTATTTTTATACATCCAGCTACGCAAGACTGAATTCGCCTTTTTCTTTTGATGCAATCTTCATCTTAATGGTACAGTCTGCCAGGTGCTCATAGTTTACCTCCAATGCATAATCTATCTGCACATCAATACAATGTTCTGTCTCTTCCACTTTAATATCCTTTGCATCAATTCCAACCAGAAGATTTCCAAATGGCGTTCCATAATAAGACATATTTTTCCGGTTCTTTTCAAAGACCATATGTACATTGGAAACTCCTTTTTTTGTAATATCAATACAGTTTTCCTGCATCTTGATTATATTCTTTGTGCTGCCTTCAAAACCTTCATTTACTTCTTCATACAACACATAATGTTTTCCGTTTTTCTGGTAATAATCCCCTACCGTAATCACTTCAACTGGCTCTGCTTCTCCTTCTGCCGGCATCTGTAATCCGCTGATTGATACAATTACATCTTTTGTCATCTAATCCGCTCCTTCTATAGAAATCCAGGTCAGTATAGCACTATTTATCCCAGAAATCCAGCCATTTCCATGAAATCTTATAATTCTTCTCTTCCATCAGAGACTGATATTCCGTCTCACTCAAGGTATCCTTCAATACCTTTTCTGATTTACCATCCACAACCTCATAGACACTTCCTTCAAAGCACATATTCGGATACATGACACACCACCAGTTATGTCCCATGCCTGCTCCGATAATCACTTCCAGTGCCTGATAAGTTCCCGCCGGGAACGTATAACTGCCATAGGTCTTTACCGGGAACTCCACGGAAGATAATTTCACCTCTACCGGATAATCATAGCCCTCCTGCCGGATGACTTCTTTTGCAATATGTATAATTTCCGGGAAGTGTTCTCTTGCAATCCGGCTGCTTTCTTCGGCTGTCTTAGCATCCTGCAAAAGTTCTCCCATCTCTTTTCCAACCGCATCCCGCACCTTAAGTTTCAGTTTCTGGTCTTCATCTCCGTCACTGTTTGCCCTGACATGGAAACGCAGAATCTTTTCTGCAATGTCCTCCTGCATTCTTCGCCCCTCATAAGCCTTTTTCGCACTGCCTGCCGTAAATACCAACAGTAATAACAGCATGCCATAGAACAACGCCCTTTTTAAATACAATTTTTTTCGGTTATATTCTTTCATGGTAAAACTCCTTTTCATGTTTCTGATTTCTTATTTCTGCTTTTCCTTGCTACGCTTTCTTTAGCCATACCATTCTGACTTTCTATCTGGAATATAACCGAAAAAATTTTTTCTATACATTTTGATAACTTTTTGGGGGAGAAAATTTTATGTAGAAATGGGGTGGGGTTGTAAATTTTTCTTGGTGGGATGCGGCTGAGCTTGTAACTTTTCTTTTTGGGGACACGGTTGAGTTTGCGACTTTTCTCTCAAAAGTCGCTGGTGAAGTTGATTTGGGTATAATTTAAGAAAAATGACTCTTTTTTGCCCAATCTCCTCTGCTGTTATCTCCGAAGTTCTCTCGGTTTGGGTAAGATTCTAGAAAAATGAAGTCTTTTTACCCAATCAGAAGCAAATAACAAAGACTATGCTTCCTTCTGCAACTCATTTTGGGCAAAAAGTAATGTAATCTTTCTGTTTTTGCCCAATCTAAGTCAAATTAATAAATTAACTTAAGAAATAATAGGCTGCCGTCAGCATCACCAGAACCAGACATCTTACAAAGATGTTGCCAATGTTACCAGTGTAACCGGGTGTCCAGCATCCTACGGAGATGTCACCAGCGTGACATCCCAATGATATTCCACTGTCAGGTTTTTCCGGTAACCGCTCCAATCCTTCTGAAACTGCAAATAAATATCCCTTGCATATGCCCCTAATTTATAATAACTGTTTGTTCCATCTGCATTCTGATTCTGTTGCAATTTTTCTGTCATGGCATCCATCTTTTCTTCCAAAGTCTGCTCTATTTCTGCTTCCACTTCCAGCAGTGCATTTTCATCCTGACTGTCTGTATGAAGGTCTTCCAATTTTTCATCCCTGTGCTTTGTTTTCTGCAGCAGTTCCCTGTTGCCCTGATACTTTCCATCCGCCTTTATTGTAACAGTTTCCGTCACCTGGCCATTCTGCTCCGTAAAAGCATAGCTGCAGCATAAATTACTAAGTGTTACACTTTCTGCATCTTCAAGTGAAATGCTGTAGCTTTTCATCTTCTGCTCTGAGAGCAAAGCCAGTTCTCCCGTTTCCCGGTCCACTTTGCCTGCTGCCGTCCTGCCCTGCATCAGATAATATTTTTCCAGTATCATTTTATCTTCTGCACAGTTAATATAGGGAATCCACAGATTTTCGTTCTCATTTTCCCATATCCGGAACAGGCTGCCCAGGGTAACTGCCTCACTGTCCTTAAAACGTTCATCCGAGGCAATTCTTTCATTCAGATAAGTTCCTACCGGCTCTTTTAAAACTGTATCCATCTCCATCACCTGATCCGGTTCATCCTCCGTAACAAAAAGCAGCGTATTCCTCGAAAAAAGATTTTCCTCTTCCAGATACCCAAGAAATGCCCCCAGCTGCTTTTCATTCTCTAACAGCGACCTGTTTAGAATCAATGCCTTTAAATGGTTATAATCCATCTCTCCAGGATTTTCCCCATCTGCATGTAAAAACAGCTCCATGCAGTCTTTTCCTTCCGCCAGAAGTACCGATGTATTCTCTTTTTCGCTTTTCTCATCTGCCACATTCTTAAGCTGCTCAAAGCCAAATGCCATCTGATAGTTCTCCTTTGTCAAAGTCACCGCTGCTGCCAATGGAAAATTCCGTTCTTCCAACTCTGTATTTCCACAGCCGCCAAGGCATAAGACTGCCAAAAATATCATGGAAACAATTGTCACGATTCTATTTTTCATACTGCTGCTCCTTTTCACCATTTTTTCCGCTATCCTTTTTCACTATCCCTTTTCCCGGCATTTACTTATCTCTCCAATGCACAGCGGAAGAATTACCGTCAACGGAAGAAATGCAATTGCCTGAATCCATATAAATATTATTTTCCACTCCGGTAACCGGTAAAAAAGCAATGTGACTGCAAATGTAAGAACCATTACAATTAGTATTATCAATTTTTCTATACTTTTCGCATCGGCTTTTCCCTGAATCGCTTCATTTTTCCCATCCGCTTTTTGGTGCCCTTCCTTTTGCCATACAGCTTTCAGCAAATCCGAGGCATAAAACATTCCGGTATTGATAAATGCGTAAATTGTAAAGAACCAGATTGCTACCATAAAGGCATCCTGCCGTTCGAAGAAACCGCCTGGCAGTTTTATCATGCTCATTAATGTAATCGCCGGATATTTCATTTCCGGCAGCATGCCACTGCCAAAGATGCCAAGCGTAATCAGATAGATTGCAGCATTAAAAATCACTGTAACACAAAGGCTTTTCCGGCATGTCCGTCCTACACGGACATTTTCTGCAAGATAGGGCTGTAAAAACAAAACAAATGCCATTGTGCCATACAGGAGCACGACTGCCGCTGTCCCTTTCACAAAGTTTCCCCAGGAATGTACCATTACCGGAGTCCAGTAAATCGTATTGACATCCTTTGTTGCCAGAAGCAGCATTAAAATAAGTGGAAGAAATACAAACCAGAACAGGATTTCATACACCCGGGCACGCCCTTCGATGCCCTGCCAGATTCCATAGCCACATAAAAGCATTAGTAAAACTGCTGCCAGCACAAATGAACTGTCCTTTAACAATTCACTCACCATCAGGTCACTTAAAAGAAATAAGCCATAGCCCGCCAGCAGAATTCCCTCGACTGTATAGACTACCAATACAAAAATGCGAATAAAACCATTGCCTTGTTTCTTTAAAATCTCCGGATAACTTTTCCCGATGTTACTGATATTGCTGGTATTACTGCCATTTCTGGTATTACTGTTTTTCCGCTTTTCCTGTAGCAGCTCTGGAAGAAAGGTAAATAGATACACCGGCACTGCTCCCAGCAATATGGCAAATACGCCGTCTGTCCCAAGCATTTTTCCTAACAGTCCGGGAAGCAGCAACGTACTGATTCCGCACATATCAAAAATCAGGAGCCTTGCCATCTGCCTCTCTGATATTTTCTGATTTTCTGAAAACATAATTACTTTTTCCTCCTAAGCCGCAGACGATTGTGGCGTCTCGCAAAAACCGGTCTGTGCCGCAGTTGATATAATGGCAGACGCAGCAGACTGTCCCGCTCATCCTGATAATCCGTTACATCTGCGCCTACAAAGGGCATCAGATATGGAATGCCAAAACTCTTAAGATGTGACAGATGAATGAGTACCGCAAGCAAAGCCATCAAAAAGCCGAAAAAGCCCAGCCACGCACACATGGCAATAAAGAAAAATTTCAAGATGCGAAATGCTGTTGCAAATTCTTCATTGGGTACCGCAAAGGAACAAAGTGCTGTAAATGCCACCACAATTACCACGATAGGACTGACCAGATTTGCTTCCACCGCCGCCTGTCCGATAATCAGCCCACCGACAATTCCTATGGTATTCCCCATAGCTCCCGGAAGGCGTACGCCTGCTTCCCGCAACAGTTCAAAGGATAATTCCATCAAAAGCACCTCTACCACCCCGGGAAACGGCACTCCTTGTCTTGCTGCTGCAAAGGATAACAGCAATTTCGTCGGCAGTATCTGTGTATGAAAATTACAGACTGCAAGATACAGTCCCGGTAATGTCATGGCAAAAAAAGAAGCCAGAAAACGTAACATTCTTCCCAATGATGCAATTTCCCAGCGGTTGTAATAGTCATCACTGGTCTGTATGAAGGAGTTATAATCCGTCGGCAGTATCAGTGCAATTGGTGAATTATCCGCAATCAGTACTACCCTTCCCTCTAAAATTGCCATTGCTGCACGGTCTGGCCGCTGTGTGGTCTGAAACTGGGGAAATGGAGAATACCATTTTTCTTCTGTAAGCTGTTCAATAATTCCACTGTCTAAGACTCCGTCAATTTCAAATCCATCAAGCCGCTTTTCTACCTCCTCTAAAACTCCGGGATAAATCAAATCTTCCATATACATCAAATCCACATTGGTCTTACTGCGCAGCCCTACCTTTTTCTCTTTTACCTTTACTTTCGGAGAACGAATCCTTTTACGTACCAATGCCGTATTTGCTTTTACGGACTCGGTAAATCCTTCATTAGAGCCCCGGATTACCTTTTCTGAATTTACTTCAGAAATTCCCATAGACGGGTATCCCTTATCCGGAATCTTTAATGCTTTATCATAGCCATCTATAAATAGAATGGTATCTCCGGTCAGAAGACCTGCTGCTGCATCCGAAAAAGTATCAAAGGGCGTAACATCCGATAATCCAAGGGCATTCTGCGACAGCCGCTCATAGACTTCTTTTTCATTATAATGACACAATTCGTTTAAAAGCCTGCCAACGAGAGATTTTTCAAAAATTGCTCCACCACCGGTTATCTCTATGTATGCTGCCATACACGCAATCTGCTGCTTCTGTCCTATCTTCATGGTTCGCATTTTAATATCCGCACACCCGGAAAATATCTTCTGAAAACGTGCAGCATTTTCCTGCAAACTGGTTGTAATTTCATCATTGTGTTCTGCATTACGTTCTGCTGTATGTTCTGCGGTGTGTCCTACGATATGCTTTGCGGTGTGCTCTGCGATTTTCTCTTCTTTCTGCTGCATAAATCAACTCCTTGGCATAATTTTTATAGTATCGGATGTCCGCCAGCTCTGCATATAAACATGCGATTTTCCAGTCACCTGTGCATATGCAAAAAGGACAGACCCTGTGTGGTCTGTCCTTAGTGTTTCCGTATTTTGTTTTTTTATTCCTGTTTCTTTATGCTATTGGTCTTGTTCCTGCTGACGGATCATATCTTTGACTGCTTCTGCCTGATTCTTCACATGCTCCCGCATGGTTTCTGAAGCACGGGACTTGTCCTTCCTGCGAAGACTCTCTGCAATATCCTTATGTTCCTTTAATAATCTCGGATAAATCGTCTCGTCCTTTAAATATTCTACACGGTAACGATACATCTGCTCCCGCAGATTGTTCAGCATGGATACCAGTTTTGCATTTCCGGTAGCATTATAAATAGCATCATGAAATGCTACATCTGCCTGTGCAATTTCTTTTACATCATCACTTTTTAAAGAATTTTCAAAATTCTGTCTTGCCTGTTCTAATGCATCAAACTGTTCATCTGTAATCTGTTCTGTTGCAAGCTGCACTGCCAGTTCATCTAAAGCTGCCCGGATCTGTAACACATCTTCCATGTCCTTTTCTGTCATGCGGGCAACCTCGGCTCCTCTTCTCGGTATGGTTACAGCAAGCCCCTCCTGCTCTAACATCCGGATGGCCTCACGAATCGGAGTCCGGCTGACTCCAAGCTTAGATGCCAGCTGCAGCTCCATCAGTCTTTCACCCGGTTTTAATTCTCCTTTTAATATTGCCTCACGAAGTGTATTAAATACAACATCTCGCAAAGGAAGATATGCATTCATATTTAATTCCAGATTATCTGTCATATATTAACCCTCCAACCCTTTTTTATAAAGAGCATGTTGTTATCTTCTATTATTATAAATCTCTGTTACAAAGACCTGCCTTGCGAGCCCGCTCTGGCGTACAATCGCTGCTGCCATTTTTGCCGTTTCCAGTTCATCAAAAAGTCCAAATACTGTCGGGCCACTTCCACTCATCATGGCATTCAATGCACCATTTTCCCGCATCAGTTCTTTTATCTTCTCTATCTCCGGATACTTCTTTGCAGTAACCGTTTCTAAAAGATTTCCCATACTACCTGCAATTGCCGGCAAATCCTTTGTGCGGATATTCTGTATCAAGGCATCAATGTCAGGATGCTGTGTATCCTCATCCAGCTTCAGATTCTCATAGACATATTTAGTAGATACACTGACCTGCGGTTTGGCAATCACTACCGGACACTTCACCATCGGTGGCAGTGAAGTTAATTTTTCTCCAATGCCTTCTGCCAAAGCTGTACCACGCATGATGCAATACGGTACGTCAGCCCCAATCTGAACGCCCAGTTCCATCAGTTCTTTCCGCTTTATTCCAAGATTGAATAATTCATTGATTCCATAAAGCACGCCTGCGGCATCCGTGCTTCCACCTGCCATCCCGGCAGCAACAGGAATCCGCTTATTCAGCCGGATATCAATGCCTTCTTCAATCTGATATTTTTCTTTCATAAGTCTCGCTGCCCGGTAAGCCAGATTACTTTCATCTACCGGAAGAAATCCAAGATTTGTCTCTAAATGTATGCCAGACTCTATTTTCTTAAGATGAAGCTGGTCATATAAATGAATGGTCTGCATAACCATCTTTACTTCATGATACCCATCTTCTCTCCGACGTAATACGTCCAATCCAAGATTAATTTTTGCCAGCGCTTTTACTGCAAGTTCGTCCATTGTTTTTCTCCTGTATTTTGTATACATGATACAAATTTATGTTATCATTTTTTCTAAAAAAGGTCAATTCTTCCTCTTATATTTTGTCCCATTCTTACCGATAAAATATATGAATAAGACTAAGAATGGATACTTAGTAAGCATTTGACCAAGGAGGGTTAAGATTATGGCAATTAATTCTATTAACAATTATGTATCTGCTGCATCCACTGTTGCCACAGATTCCAAAGTTTCTTCTAAGAAGACCGAATCTTCGAAGAATAACACCTCTACTGGTGTTATCTATGAAAAAGGCTCCAGTGACAAGAGCAGTTCTTCCCAAAAGACACAGAACTCTGCTCTCATTGCAAAGATGAAAGCTGATTCTGACAGCCGTATTTCACAGCTTCGCGGAATTGTAGAACAGATGATGAGCAAACAGGGCGCAGCCATTGGCAAAGCCGATGATATGTGGTCTTTCCTTGCAGGCGGTAACTTCACTGTTTCTGCTGATGTAAAGGCACAGGCACAGGCTGATATTGCAGAAGACGGATACTGGGGTGTAAACCAGACCTCTGACCGTATTTTAGATTTTGCAAAAGCATTATCCGGTAATGATAAGTCCAAGGCCCAGGAATTAGCAGATGCTTTTAAAAAGGGCTTCGATCAGGCTACCAAAGCCTGGGGTGGAAAGCTTCCTGATATTTCCCAGCAGACCTATGATAAAGTATTAGAAAAATTCGATAGCTGGATGAATGGAGAAGAGGACTAAATAGAATAAAGAATGTGCCTTGGCACATTCTCGCGCCTGCGGCGGTCGCTTGCGACATCTACCTTATACGCCGCAGTGTGCATCCTCGCAGAGCGTTTTTACGTTACAGGAAAGCAATTTCCTGTAACGTAAAGAAGCTGCCGGTTTTGGCAGCTTCTTTTATTTTTCTTTATCCGCTCTATCTTTTTCTTTCTGCAATAGCTCTGCTTCCTGTGCTGCCTTGGCCTCTAGAATTGCTTCGTTCAAGGATAACATCTTTGCATCCAGCATAGAAACAATTTCTGCACACTCCCGCAAATCTTTACTGATATATTCCGGTGCATTTCCTTCGAATTTGTAATATATCTTATGTTCAAGACTCGCCCAGAAATCCATTGCAATGGTCCGTATCTGAATCTCAACCTTTGTATCCACTACACGGTCTGATAAAAAAATCGGCACCGTAACCAACATATGATAACTCTTATAGCCGCTTTCCTTCGGATGCCTGATATAATCCTTTACCGATACCACGGTAAGGTCATTCTGTTTTCCAATCATCTCTGCCATACGATAAATATCAGAGGTAAAGGAACATACAATACGGATTCCTGCAATGTCATTTACATAATTGACCATATTATCAATGGTACTCTCGTAACCATATCGTTTCAGCTTCTTTACGATACTCTCCGGCGTCTTAATCCGCCGCTTTATATATTCTATCGGATTGTACTGATGTACATGCTGAAATTCATCATTTAATATTTCAAGCTTGGTTCCAACTTCTTTTAATGCAGAATTATAAAGAAAGATTATGGTATTCCAACCATCTACACCTTCTGTCACTTCAATTGGTGATTCCATTTTCTACTCCTCCATGCATCTACTGCGGAAAATAACCTTTTTATATTTTCGAAATTTTCCTCGTAAGTTATAATATATGCAATAACAATCTAATTTTAGTATAGCACATCTTTGTATAATATGTTTGTTATTAGTTAAATTTTTATCAATTTTTAATAATTATGCACAAGAGGTATTGTTTTTGTTTTCTTATGGTATAACTTTTATCTATATTTTCTTAAATCTTTCTTATAAATCGAGCTTCAAATCATTTTCTTTGATCCAGCCAATCTTACGGAAGAACAGACCGAATGCCCAGGTTAAAACACCCGGTAAGATAAAGCATACTAACAGCATTCCAATCCAGTCCATTGGTGTAATGGCTGCCTTGGTGCCGGATGCAATATCATTAATCCAGCCGGTATAAATACCAATCTGACCAACCAGTCCACAGGTTCCCATTCCGGATGCTACGGCTGCACCGTTCATCTGAAGATGGAAGACGCAGGTTGCTATTGGACCTGTTATGGCGGAGCTTAAAATTGCCGGAAGCCAGATTCTTGGATTCCGCACGATATTTCCCATCTGTAACATGGAAGTTCCGATTCCCTGTGCGAAAAGTCCACCCCATTTATTTTCCCGGAAGCTCAGTACTGCAAAACCTACCATGTTGGCACAGCATCCTGCTACTGCAGCTCCTCCTGCCAGTCCGGTCAGTCCCAAAGCTGCACAGATTGCAGCACTGCTGATTGGCAGCGTCAGTGCGATACCTACAATTACAGAGACTAAAATTCCCATAAAGAACGGCTGCAATTCGGTTGCCCACATAATGGCATTTCCTACTGCACTGGCTGCGGCTCCGATTGCCGGTGCCCACCAGATGGATAAGCCTGCTCCGATGAAAATGGTTACAAACGGAGTGACGATAATATCAATTTTGGTTTCTTTGGATACTGCTTTACCGAATTCGGCTGCAAAGATGGTGACAATCAATACTGCCAGCGGTCCGCCTGCTCCACCCAGGGTATTTGCGGCCACACCGACGGCTGCCAGTGAAAAAAGCACCAGTGGCGGACACTGCAAAGCAAAACCAATGGAGATTGCCATTGCCGGGCCGGTTGCTGCTTTGGCATATCCACCGATGTCCACCAGAAGCTGGATGCCAGCCTGCTCACCAATTGTACTGATAATTGTTCCAATTAAAAGAGAAGCAAAAAGACCTTGTGCCATTGCACCTAAGGCATCAATGCCATATCTTTTTGCTGAGATAATAATATTTTTGCGTTTTAAGAACGCTTTTATCTTTTCCATTTTTCTTCCTCCTTGACTTTAACTGTCTTGTCAGTTGTCTTGTCAGTCAAGGAGTAGTTTACCATATCGAAAAAAAAAGTCAAGCTGTTATCTTGCGTAGCCTTTTTCCCGTAATTTTTCTTCTATGATGTCAAGTAATTGTTCTGAATCTGCTTCTACGGTATGAAAGTGTTTATTTCCGGTCAGTGTCTTAAGCGGCTTTGCCTTGCTCTTTGCAACCTTTGCAATAAATTCGTCCACATCCTGACGGCTTTTTAAAATCAGATCCACCGTTATCTGTCCGTAAATATCATGCTCGATTACGACGTCTAAGACTTTTCCACCGAAATCCACGATGGTATAAAGCTCATCCTGTGTCTGTTCATCACTGTGGCTTACTGCAATGGTTCTTCTTGCTTTCTGTGTCTCTTCCGAAGGGTCATAAAGCACATAGCCTTTGTTGGTGCTTAAAATATTCTTATTTACTGCACGAAGCAATGCAATATCCTGTACAATCACCTGACGGCTGACTCCTAATTCTTTTGCCAATTCTGTTCCGGACAAAGGTTTTCCCTTCTCCCCCAGCATCTTAATGATGGTATCCCGGCGCATCTGCCCTTCCATTTTCTTTCCTCCTGACACAGTTACTTAATCCTCTTCAATCACATGAATTTCCAAAAAATCAAATTCAATTTCTTCCACAAAATTATCCTGATAAAACCTGGTCTTTGCATGCCGCTTAAATTCATCCACATTGCGGTCTAACCAGATTGGTTTTCCCAAATCAAAGGTATAGCACACCTCATCTAATGCCCGGAACACCTTATGGGTTCTGGTATCCCCGGAGTCATCACAGATGGTGGTATCCTTTAACATATGATTGTCTTTAAATTCTTTTGCCCATAACCGGAACATCCCTTACCTCCTCTGGCGTGCTGCCTCATACATCAGCAGTGTTGCCGCAATTGCTGCATTCAGTGATTCTACTTTTCCTGCCATTGGAATGTGGATATAGGCATCTGCCATTCTGGCAATCTCATCCGATAATCCATTTCCTTCATTTCCAATTAAAAAGCCTGTGGGTTCTTTATAATCCGGCTCCTCATAAGAAACACTGCCCTGCAGATGGGCACTGTAAAGCTTTATTTTCCGGGACTTTAACTGCATCAATATATCCTGCAGGTTTTCCGTCACGAAAAATGGTACGCGAAAGATACTGCCCATAGTGGAGCGGATGGTCTTTGGATTAAAAACATCTACAGTGGTGCGGTTCATGATAATTCCGCTGATTCCCGCTCCCTCTCCGGTCCGGAACATCGTGCCTAAATTGCCCGGATCCTGAATACTTTCAAGAATCAGAAGATGGGCATTTTCCTTTGGTATTACTTCTTCTAAGGTATAATCCGGCATTTTCACAAGACAAAGGATTCCCTGCGGTGTCTTGGTATCGGACACACTTTCAAACACATGATTGGCAAGTACTTCATAATTTTTTCCCTGCAGAACTTTTACATGGGATTCCTCTTCCATGAAATGCTCGGAAACATAAATTCTATCAAGCCAGCCTTCCGGGATTTCCCGGAACATACGGATTCCTTCCACAACAAAAAGCCTCTGTTCATTACGAACTTTGGCTTTTTTTACTAACTGAATTAAATTTTTTACCTGCGGATTTGCTGTACTGGTAATCATAATAACATCCTATCTGGAAAGATTTCTACAAATTTCATACTGATATTCCGGAATGGATTTGGTCATTGCCAGTGCCTCGTCAATATCATAATCTACGAATTCACCATTTTTATATGCTACAAGACGGTTGGATTTGCCTTCGCACAGCAAATCTACGGCAATGCATCCCATGGTAGATGCATAAACACGGTCTTTACAGGTCGGGCTTCCACCACGCTGCATATGTCCTAAGATGGTCGCTCTGGTTTCAACTCCGGTTGCTGCTTCAATTCTCTTTGCCATGCTTGCGGAATGACCGATACCTTCTGCATTTACAATAATATGATGCTGCTTTCCACGTTTTCTGTTCTCTATAATATTATTTACAAGCTTCTGCTCGTCATAATCATATTTCTCCGGAAGCAGGATATCCTCTGCTCCATTGGCAATACCACACCACAGTGCAATGTAGCCTGCGCCTCTGCCCATTACTTCAATGATGGAGCAGCGCTCATGGGAGGTTGAGGTATCACGTACCTTATCAATGGCTTCCATGGCAGTATTTACTGCGGTATCAAAACCGATGGTATAATCGGTACAGGAAATATCAAGGTCAATGGTTCCCGGTAATCCGATGGTGTTGATTCCAAGTGCTGCCAGCTTCTGTGCTCCCTTAAAGGAACCGTCTCCACCGATTACGATAATTCCATCAATGCCATGTTTTCTGCAGATTTCAGCACCCTTCTGCTGTCCTTCCGGTGTTACGAATTCCAGACAACGTGCAGTCTGTAAAATTGTTCCACCTCTCTGGATAATGTCTGCTACATCTTTTGCTTCCATATCAATAATCTCTTCCTGCAAAAGACCTGCATAACCTCTCTTAATTCCTTTTACTTTCTTTCCCTTTGCAATAGCTTCCCTTACTACCGCACGGATAGCAGCGTTCATGCCCGGAGCATCCCCGCCACTGGTTAAAACACCAATTGTCTGAATTTCTTTTGACATTCCCTGTTACCTCCTATATGTAAACACTTCTCTTTGTTCTTTATCCAATCATTTTTATTCTAATCCTTAAACTGTGGTTTTGCAATGGCTACAATGACTTTTCTACAACTTTTACATTGTCTTTACCTAAGAAATTCCCAAGTTCTTCTAAAAGCTCTTTTGTAATTGCAACATTTCTGTTTTCCGGCAGACGCTTCATCTGTTTTTCTGCTGCAAGATAAATAACGACATGCTCTGAGCCATCGGCATCCATCATTTTTCCATAAAGAGCACCTTCTTTTTCTTCGAAATCGCTCTTACTTGGAAACTGCAGCCACAGCTCCCGTTTCACTTCATCAAAGGAAATGATTTTCTCACAAATAAGCTTGCCGTTGCGGTCTTCTTCTGCAGTTACACGACCTTCCACAAATACTTTGGCATCATTTTCAAGATATTTTGCATAACGCTCATAATCCTTCGGGAAAATGATGATTTCCACTGTTCCCACCAGATCTTCTAACGTAATAAATGCCATTGCCTTATTATTCTTGGTATACTTGATGACTTTATCGGTAATCATTCCACCGATACGCACCTTTGTGCCATCCGATACCTTAAGGGTTCCGGTCTCTTCATCCAGTACAAAGTCTGTGGTAACGGCATTGGTATTCTTCTTTAAACGCTCCATATATTCTTCCAGCGGATGTCCGCTGATATATATGCCCAGGACTTCCTTTTCAAAGCCAAGAAGCACTTCTTTGTCATACTCTTCTACATTCGGAAGCTTGATTTCGTACTCTGCCTTGTCCTCTTCCGGTGCAATATCAAAAAGTGTCATCTGACCAGCCATTGTGGTCTTCTTTTCCTGATTCAGTGCATCCAAAAGAGAACCGTATATCATCATCTTCTGACGGCGGTTTCCTTCCAGTCCGTCTAAGGCTCCCGCTTTGATAAAGTTTTCTATGGTCCGTTTATTCACTTCTCTTCCGGAAAGTCTTGTAATAAAATCCTTTAACGTGGTAAACGGCCCACGGATTTTACGCTCCTCCACAATGGCATCAATCACCGGTCTTCCGATACTCTTAATGGCAGAAAGTCCATAGCGGATTGCCTGACCGGATACGGAGAAACCACCCTCGCCTTCATTGATATCCGGCGGCAGAATTGCGATTCCCATCTGGCGGCAGGTGTAGATATATTCTGAGACTTTGGAAGTATTGTCTAAGACTGATGTCATTAACGCTGCCATAAACTCTACCGGATAATAGTATTTCAAATATGCGGTCTGATATGCAACCACTGCATAAGCTGCCGCATGGGATTTATTAAATGCGTATTTGGCAAAGTCAATCATGTTATCATAAATCTTGTTTGCCACTTTCTCATCGATTCCTCTTGCAATACAGCCCGGAACATTTTCTTCCGGATTACCATAGACAAAGTTCTTCCGCTCCTGCTCCATTACCTTGCCTTTTTTCTTAGACATGGCACGGCGCACCAGGTCAGATCTGCCCCATGTATAACCGGCGAGGTCACGTACAATCTGCATAACCTGTTCCTGATATACGATACAGCCATAGGTCGGCGCCAGAATCGGCTCCAATTCCGGGCAGTCATAGGTAATGCTTTCCGGGTGGTCTTTTCCCTTGATATAAGCCGGAATAAAGTCCATTGGACCCGGACGGTAAAGAGAAATGCCTGCGATAACATCCTCTAAGCTCTGTGGCTTTAACTCCTTCATGAAGTTCTTCATTCCGGCACTTTCCAACTGGAAGACACCATCGGTTTTGCCGGTTCCAAGAGAGTCTAGCACTTTCTTATCGTTATAATCAATGGCATTCATATCAATTTTTTTACCGCTGCTCTTTTCTGCAAGACGGACTGCATTCTGGATTACAGTCAGTGTCCGGAGTCCTAAGAAATCCATTTTCAGAAGTCCTAATTCTTCAATGGTAGTCATGGTAAACTGTGTGGTTATGGTGCCATCGGATGCTCTTGACAACGGAACATATTCATCCATTGGTTTCTGGCTGATTACCACGCCTGCTGCATGCATGGACGTATGCCTCGGCAGACCTTCTAATCTTCTTGACATATCGATAAGCTTCTTTACCGACTCGTCGGATTCATACATGCCCCGAAGCTCCGGGTTCATCATCAGTGCCTTATCAATGGTGATTCCAAGTTCATTTGGAATTGCCTTGGCAATCGTATCCACAAAATTATAAGGCAAATCCATGACACGCCCCACATCACGGATTACTCCACGGGCTGCCAGCGTACCAAAGGTTACAATCTGTGTCACACAGTCCTTGCCATATTTTTCTACCACATAATCAATAACTTCCTGTCTTCGTTCAAAGCAGAAGTCCACATCAATATCGGGCATAGATACACGTTCCGGATTTAAGAAACGCTCAAAAATCAGATTGTAACGAACCGGGTCAATATCTGTAATTCCGGTGGTGTAAGAAACAAGGCTTCCTGCGGCACTGCCTCGTCCCGGTCCCACCATAATATCATGCTCTCTCGCATAATGGATAAAGTCCCACACAATCAGGAAATAGTCCACATATCCCATATTTTTAATAACGGCAAGCTCGTCATCTAATTTCTGTAAATATTTTGGTGCATCGGCTCCATACCGCTTATCCAGTCCTTCATGACACAATTTATTTAAATAAGTCCAGGAATCATAGCCTTCCGGCACCTCAAAATGCGGCACCTTGGTATGTCCGAATTCAATTTCCACATGACAGCGGTCTGCAATCTTCTGGGTATTTTCCAGTGCCTGCAGTGCATATGGAAAAAGTGATTTCATTTCCTCTTCGGATTTGACATAATACTGTCCGCCTTCATAGCGCATTCTGTCTTCGTCCGCTAATTTCTTTCCGGTCTGAAGACAGAGCAGGATGTCATGAGGCTCTGCATCCTCTGCATTGGTATAATGCACATCATTGGTTGCCACCAGCTCAATTCCGGTCTCCTGACTCATGCGGAGAAGCTGCTGGTTTACCAGCTTCTGCTCCGGGATTCCATGATCCTGCAGCTCTAAAAAGAAATTGCCTTTTCCAAAACAGCGTTCATAGCGGTAAGCTACTTCTTTTGCTTCTTCATACATTCCACGTACCAGATTACGCTGTACTTCACCTGCCAGACAGGCACTTAGGGCAATGATTCCCTCATGGTATTTTTCTAACACTTCCATGTCCACACGCGGCTTATAATAGTATCCCTCCACAAAGCCTTTGGATACAATTTTCATCAGATTGCTATAGCCTGTGTTATTCTCTGCCAGAAGCACAAGATGATAGTATCTGTCCTCTCCATGTACCATCTCGCGGTCTAATCTGGAGCCAGGAGCCACATAGACTTCACAGCCAAGAACCGGGTTAATTCCCGCCTCCCTGGCTGCCTTATAGAAATCAATGACACCATACATAACACCATGGTCGGTAATCGCCCCTGCTGTCATGCCAAGTGCCTTGATTTTCTCCACATATTCTTTTATTTTATTTGAACCGTCTAACAGACTGTATTCTGTATGTACATGTAAATGGGCAAATGCCATTCCCGTTTCCTCTCTTCCGCTGTTTCTATTCTTCGCCTTTTATCACTGTCTCATATTATAACGTTTTTTGCGGAAGGTTTCAACGACCGGAAGGAGATTCTGTGTGGATTATTCCGGGGAAATTATATCAATTTGCGGCATTCGTGCTGCTCCCCATATGTCACTGCATTGTTAATATATGGGTAGCAGCCCGAATGCCGCAAACTCATATATTTTTCCGGAATATACATACAATAAAAAATGTATTTTGACATTCTTCTTCAATGTGCTAAACTATATGTGAAAAAATTAACGAAGTATATCTCAAGAGGTGAATATCGTGGAAAAGTCTGGATTGATTGTAGAAGGCGGCGGTATGAAATGCGCTTACAGTGCCGGAATTCTGGATGCCTTCTTAGACGACAATGTTACATTTGATTATTGTATGGGGGTATCTGCCGGTGCGGCAAATACTGCTTCTTACCTTGCCGGGCAACGTGGCCGTAATCTGCGTTTCTATATAGAGCATGTAAAAGACCCCCGCTACATCAGTATCAAAAATCTGATTAAAACCGGTTCTCTCTTCGGACTTCAATATATTTACGGAACCTTAACCAATTCCACAGGAAACGACCCGCTGGATTATGATGCCTTAGCAGCAAATCCAAGTGAATTTCATTTTCCGGCAACCAATGCTGCCACCGGAAAGGCAGAATATTTTTCCAAAGAAGATTTAGGCCGTGATGATTACCGCGGCATTATGGCAACCTGTGCCCTTCCGGGCTTCTGCAAACCGATTTCTTTTCACGGCAATTATTACTATGATGGCGGTGTTGCAGATTCCATTCCGGTTGAACGTGCCATTGCAGATGGCTGCGACAAGGTAGTAATTATCTACTGCCGTCCACTTGGCTATGTCAAGCAGCCGGAGAGTTACCGTTTTCTTTACAAAAAGATGTTACGGAAATTTCCAAATACGATTACTGCAATTGATAACAGACACTTAAATTACCGGCACTCGGTAGAAGTTGCTGCAAAATTACAAAAAGAAGGACGGGCATTTCTCTTTGCACCGTCCCATCAGGTTAAGATTGGCACTTTTACCACTGACCCGAAAATCATGCAGGAGCTTTATGATTTAGGAATCAGTGATTATAAAGCACAAAAGGATGCGCTGCGTGCCTTCTTAAACAATTAACAATATTTCTTTCTGCCAGCAGCTGCCACAACCATCAATCCAGCTGCGGAAAACATCAGAAGCAGTATTCTTCCAACCGGTGTTTCATCACCAGTTTTTATGGTTGCAGTCTTCTGTGTTGTTCCCGTCAGGGCTGCCGTATTGGAACCGGCTGCATCAGAGCTGCTTCTATTTGAAGTTCCCGCTACTGTGCCGGAACCGTTCGTTCCAGTGCTGCCTGTAGTTCCATTACTGCCTGTGGTTTCACCTGGATTGGAACCGTTTCCAGTGGAAGGGGCTTCCTTTACGGCAACTGTCACCTTTGTAGATGCAGAAGCCAGATAGTTTCCTGTCTCTGCATACCGTACGAAATAGTCACCCGCTGCAAGCTGGCTTATCTTTGTACCATCTGTAACCTTGGTCCAATGAATTTCATCTGTGCTGTATTCCATTGCAGTAGTCAGGTTTTCAATGGCTCCATCACTTGCACCTGTTTTACTGGTATTTACAGCCTTCAGTCCTGTTGGTGCCGCCTGACCTGCCTTCCCTATCGTAAACTGCAGATGTGCTGCTTCATGATACACTCCAATACCTGTTATTGTTACCTCTGCATTTCCTGCATTTTTGTTATCCGAATAAGCAACGGTATAATCCGTATCCTTTGTCAGTGTCTGTCCGTCATATACCACAAGTACTTCCGGTTCCTTTGCTGTTCCATCATAAGTATAGGTCGTTGGATTCAATGTTGCTGATAAATCTGCATCTGTCATCTTACGATAACGAAGCTCCACATTCTGGGCAATCTGACCATCTGCATCCACAATGGTATTTCTGTAATCAACATCTGCCGGATTTCTCTTCCTATTTGCAATAGAATAATCTTTTGGCAGGAATCCCCGGATTGTTCCCAGGCTTTCTTCCAGTGCAACATTAGCATAATTCGAAATACCCTGGCTTACATTCTTTAATACCAGCTTTGAATCTTCATCCATTGTAAGCTTCTCTAACCAGCACTGTCCAGAACCATCATTTCCGGATACTGTAACTTCACTTCCCTCAAGCTTTACTCCACTGTTCGTCATCCACTGTAAATCAGTCAGTGCTGCTTTTGCATTTTTAAAGGTCAGTTCCTTTGTAAGTCCGACACCGCCATTGGTAATCTTTCCCTTATAATTACCATTTGCAATGGTAAGATTGTTCCCTGAGGAAATCGTATCCAGAATCAATGTATGTCCGTTCAGGTCAAGGGTTACGGCTTTACTGTCTCCGATTGCTGCGGTTCTTCCATTTCCATAAATATCCTTCACAAATTTGATGGTATCTCCATCTTCCAGGTATCTGAAATCATTACGTGCTCCGGTTCCACCGAAGTCTCCATTCAGCATTCTCTTAGTCGTTCCATCCGTTCCAATCAGCTCTGCATATTCTATGTCACTTGCTCCACAGACCATACATCTGCCGGAATATCCTGCTAAAATCGGATGTTCACAGTTATCTGCATCATATGTCTCGCCGGTTGCCATTATCTGTACCCAGTTTTCCCCGCCATCGCTATATTTTACGATATCATTCTGCGTCTGCAATGTTCCTCCCAGAAGTGGCGGAGTACCGGTAGCAGCACTTCCGGTTCTGGATATGGAAAGCTCACCGCCTGCTGCATTCATTAAAATGTTGCTTCCCCCTATTACAGAATGCCCTTCTGCTCCCAGAAGTGTAATGTAATTTCGTGCCTGAAGGTCTGCATCCCCTGCAATTGCTGCATTGTTCGCACTCTGCATGGATATTCTATTTGCATTTATCTTTGCATTTCCTTCGATTATGGCAGCATCTCCATTTGCCTGCAGCATAACAACTAATGAAGGTGCCGTAATCTCTGTACTTCCGGTTGATACCGCTCCCCCTTCACTGGTTATCTCAACACCATATCCATTTTCTGCATTGACAGCGAGATTTCCTTTTACCGCAGTCTTCTTTGCGCGGATTGTTACATCTTTTACTGTTTCTAATTCAAGATTGCCTTCTGCTATTGTTTCACCCACAAGAACTATCCTGCCACTCGAACTGTTCGAATTACTGTTTCCATTGGATGACAGAAATGTATCTTTTGCTTTAAAAAATGCCTCTGTTACATTTATATTATTTCCATTTACCAGATCAAACGAATTCAGGGAACCAGTCTTTTTCAGGCTGATTTCTCCGTTCTGCTCATCCGTTGCCTCTATCAGATACTTCACCGCTCCACCTGATAAATAGATGTCCAACTGATCCGCCTCAAGCTTAACTGAACCGGCAGAGATAAATACATCACCAGTAACATCGTCTGCATCTAAAGTTATCTCCCCGGCGGTTTTTAAATCCACCAGAGAAAGTCCCTTTATAAGAGCATTTCCACCCCTTCCAGAAACTTGAATATCTCCGGTATATTCATCCGCCTTAAGTACTGCATCTGCAGTTCCTGTAACCAATGTTTCTGTATCATTATCATTTGTCAAATAAAAGTTACCATCCCCTTTCAATGTCAGGGTTCCATTTTCAATCTTTAAGATTTCTGTTGAACTTCCTCCGTTCGAATATATTTTTACACTTCCTTTTACTTCCATTATACCTGCACTATAATAGATATATGCTTCCGGAAGAGCCGCCGGGTCACATTCACTCATGGTTCCACTCCCTCTGCTTCCTCCGAATTCATAGTATCTGCCATCCTCTAGTTCCGTTCCGTTTATGGATACCTTCAGTCCCTCTGCATGTACCGGTATTACTTCCTGCATTCCGGTAAATACAGTCATCAGCAGCAGTAACACTGCCAAGATTCCACATGTTTTCTTTTTTAATTTCATAAGTTCCCTCCAAAATTTATTTTTCTCTTACGAAATATTTTTCAAAATGAATTTGTATACCAATTTTCTTTATACCATTCTTATTTAAGGATTGTCAACCGAGGTGGGATGAAAAGCACTTTAGTGGGATGAAAGATTCGTATTTTTTCGACAGGTATGCTATAATAATGCCTGAAAAGCCATGAAATCGAAAGGAGGCTATCTTATTGCGGTTTGCGATTGTTGATGACAATATAGAAGAAATACATATGACAGAGCTGCTCATCCGGGACTGGTGCGGCAGCCATAACATGACGGTCTGCTGTGATACCTTTACCGAAGGGGATGCTTTTTTGTTGTCTGCCGCCTCGAATTCCTATGATTTTGTGCTATTCGATATTTATCTTAAGGAAGCAAACGGGATTGACCTTGCGGTTTCTTTTCGAAAAATTTCACCGAAGACACCGATTGTCTTTTTGACCTCCAGCTCGGAATATCATGTGGAAGCTTTGCATGTCCACGCTTTCGACTATCTGCAAAAACCGATTACCAAAGCTGCCATCCATCCGTTATTAGATGACCTTCTGGCTGTCCGTCCTGTTTTGGATTCCCATTTATTTCTGACCGTAAATACCAACAAGACGAAGCTTCCGATTCTTTATTCGGACATTCAATATATTATTTCAGATTCAAACTATCTTATTATTCATACCAGCGAAGAAATCCGCTGCCGTATGCTGTTTCGGGATGTTACCCGCACACTTTCGGAGGATGAACGTTTTTTGACCATTAACCGTGGTGTTATGGTAAATCTGGACTATGTCTCTTCCATGGACGGAGCAGTCTGCATGATGAATGATGGAGCATCCTTTTCCATGAACAAAAAGCAGTCTAATACCCTTCAGCAGACTTATATTACCTGGCAATTTACCCAACGCACAAAGTCACTTTTACACGGAGGTCTGTCATGAATCCTTTTACTGTTCTGATTGCCGCAGCCCATTACGGAGTTATTTTCCCGGGTATTTTTATCTGCATCGTTCCGGTTGCTGACTGGATATCAATTCCCCTGCGGAAACTCTTTTCTGTTCTGATTCCGGTTATGACTGCAATTTGTCTGATTTTAGGCTGCGTTGAATCCACCGGGAATTATGATGCAAATCTGTTCTTTTTCCCACTCCTGTCCGTATGCCTTATTGTATATTTTATTACGGTCCGCCTGAGTAATCTAAAGCTCTGGTATTTATTTTTATGTGCCACCGCAGCCCTTTCCTTTGGCTGCATTGCCAACGATTATATCATTGCTTATACCGTCCCTTCTTCCAATGTAGATGACAGCTCTGTTCCGGGACTGCTCTTACAATACGCCATCAGCTTTCTTATTATGTTCTTATTTATCGTCATAAAAGATAAGCTGAAATGGATTTTCGAAAATGTAAATCAGCCTTTATTCTGGTGGCTTACATGGATTATTCCTGCCATTATTACTTTTTGTAATATCTTTATGCTGCCTAAGGACTACAACAATATCCGTGTAGGCCGGGTATTTGTAATTGCCATGGTTATCGAGGTGGTTCTTTTTATCTTTTTTATAACCTTCCAGATTCTGCTTTATCTCATTGCCGTTACAACTGCACAGAAAATCAAAGCAGATACCACTTCGATTATGTACCGCGCCCAGGCAAGCCAATATGTCAAGCTTCAGAATTATCTCGATCAGTCCCGTCAGGAGCGGCATGATTTCAAACATACCATTGCAGTTATGCAGGAGCTGGCCCAATCCGGGCAATATGAAGAATTAAAAAATTATATGGCTGACTACCAGCTGGAAACCGGAAGACATTCCATGCAGTATCTTTTCTGCCAAAACATGGCTGTGAATGCAGTTATCAGTTACTATGCTTCCCTTGCAGAATCCTGTCATATCAAAATGGATTTTAAGGTTATTGTTCCCCGGAAGATTTCTATTTCTGATGTAGACTTAAGCCTGCTTTTCGGCAATCTTTTGGAAAATGCCATCCATGCCTGCTGTCAGGTTCCGGTGGAAAATAGATATATCCACCTCAGTTCTGACCTTAACAGTCCGGGCACCATATATATCACAATGGTAAACAGCTTCAATGGAATTGCAAAAAAGATGAACGGGCAGTTTCTGTCTACAACAGAAAGCGGCAGCGGTATTGGACTTCTTTCTATCCAAACCACTGCCGAACGTTATCATGGTTCTACCCGGTTTTATAATGAGGAAACGGAGTTTATTTCAAATATTATGCTGCGGTTATCTTAAGAGAAAGCTATTTCATCATATGATTGTAATGGATTCCTGTTTCATTTGAGACCTCCCTGTTGCCGGATGTATCTATTTTACTGTATCAGGTATAAGACTTCAAGATGCTTTACTTATCTCTCGCGGACTTTCAAAAAAATAGGACTTAAATCATTCAAACCCTTGTTGTATAAGGTTTCTCTTGATTTAGTCCTATTTTATCATCTGATTTAATTACTGAAGATCCTCATCTCTTAATCCATTGGAACCATCCGCATGCTCAAATGCTGCAAGTTCCGGATGTTCTCTCTTTTCTTCCGTATAGTTCTCATAAGGTGCTTTCTTATGTTTCTGTTCTGCCCAGATACGGTCTGCAACCGGTCCCCACTCTTCTGCATAGTGATCACACTTAGAGCAGAGATGCTCAACAGTCTCTTCTGCCTCAGCGTTTGTTCCCTTCGCACCAGTCTTGTTTACCATTTCTCTTAAGAGCTTTGGATTCTCAAGCATCGGACATGGACGCAGGTGGTTTCTGTTAAATGGCTGTCCTTCATGATATGCCTTAAACAATGGACTCTGCAGCATCTCAAGGATTGACTTATCATGGATATTCGAATCCGAGAAATGGATAAATACACACGGTTCTGCGTCTCCCTGCGCATTAATATGGAAGTAGTTACGTCCACCGGCAATACATCCGCCAACAAATTCTCCGTCATTCTGGAAGTCCATTGGGAAAAATCCGATATCATTGTCTCCGGTACGAACCCAGCGAATCTTCTTAATAATTTCTTCCCGCTGTTCCAATGTCGGCATCAGCTCCGGAGCTGCGTTCTGTCCTACCGGCATATAATGGAAGTAGAAACCGAAACGTGCGCCCTTATCAGCAATGAAACGTAAGAATTTCTCATCGGTAACAGCCTCAACATTGGCTCTGGTATAGCAGATAGAAGTTCCGAATATGATACCATATTGTTTCAACAGATCCATTGCCTTCATAACGGCTGCATAATGTCCGTCACCACGACGTCCGTCATTTGTCTCAGGTGTTCCCTCAATGGAAAGAAGGAATGTAATATTTCCAAGTTCTACAATCTTCTTACACAACTCCTCATCAATCAGAGTAGAGTTGGAGAAAAGACCGAACATACAATCATTATGCTTCTCAGCAAGTTTTAAAATATCATTCTTACGAACAGTCGGTTCTCCACCTGTCATAAAGTAAAGATAAGTTCCAAGTTCCTTACCCTGTGTAACAATCTTATCCATATCCTCATAGGACATGTTATTCTTGTGGCCATATGTGCCGGACCAGCATCCTACACAATGCATATTACATGCGTCTGTCGGGTCAAAAAGAATCAGCCATGGAATATTACAGTTGTACTTCTCACGGTTTGCCCTGATTGTCTTTGTTCCACGGAAAAATGCTTCATATCCTAAATTCAGAAGGAATTTCTTAGCATAATTTGGATTTGTCTCATCCAGAACACGGTTTACAAACTTCACCCATCTGTTCTCCGGATTCTTTACATACTCTCTGACCTTATCCAATGTTGCCTTGTCTGCGCCATTTCCCCAGAAAGTCTCTGCCTTATCAATAAGTTCAAGGAATGTTTCCTGTCTTTTCGCGATATCATCTGTCTTAGTCAACTTACCTACGATGCTATTGGTCATTATCTCAAAAGCTTTTCTTTCTACTTTGTGCTGTGTGTTTTCAACGAATGAAGCCATGCTAACTTCCTCCCTCTTTTTTCTTCTATGTATTTTAACATTTATTAGTATAAGAAACAATGCGTTTTTTTGACATATACAATAGATTTTTTTTGTATGGTCAAGTTATACTTTTTCGACAATTTGTATATCTGACAGCACAAATTGTCCATTTTGTTTATAACTGCTCATCATAGACAAGTCCTTTGATATCGTCCTCGGCAAGTTTATGCTCCGCAACCTTTTTCTCTGCTTCACTCTTTAAAAGGCTGCTCTGGGTCTCCTTGTCTAATTTTGTATCAGTCTTCTTATCCTCTTTCTTGTCTGCATCCTTCTTATCCGTATCTTTCTCATTTTCTTTGATGGTCTCATCGATGTGGTCTACTGCTTCCCCAATCAGTCCTAATGTTGCTTCATCGGATGCATTGTCTAATATTTCTTCCGCTTCCTTCTGGCTGTCTATCATATCATGATGCTTTAACCGTTCCGTATGTACTGCCCGGAGGTATCCGTTATCCTCGGCTCTTTCCTTTCCAAGTTCTTTTATCTTGCTTCTGTATTCTGACTCCATTTTATAGTAGTCCATGGACTCTTTCTGATAGTCTGTCATTCCGCCTTTCTGTAATTCTGAGACATGCTCTAATTCTTCTTTGGAAAGCATGCTTCTTCCTTCTGCTGTACTGGCTTTCTTTAAAAGGTCAAGGTCTGCCTCTTCCTGGCTGCCATCCGCTACCTGGTAACGTCCCTTTAATTCAGCTTCCTTATTCTGTAAGTCGCGGATTTCACTCTGATAATCTTTTATCTCGCTGTCAATTTCCTTAATGTGGGCACGCCGCTCGTCCATCTCTTCATCCACTGCGTGCTCACCGGAAAATGTATCCATAATCTTCTTTAATGCTTCTTTCTGGGCATTTGCCATCTTCTGTCCAATCAGATCTGTCTGATTCAGATTAAGACCGGCACCTTTTATTACATTGCTGTCATTCTTATTATCCTGCTTCTTATCATCTGACTTTGCACTTCCCTGTGTCCCGTCATTCTGATATAAGCTCTGTGTCCCAAAACTGGTATTGATTCCATTCATATACGCTTCCCTTGCCTTTCTGCAACGCTTATCCGGTTATCGGATATTTCTTTCACTGTTGTATACACTTTTATAAATAATACATCGGTTTTCCACTGCGTTTTCCTAAGAGTTTTGGTCTTATTTTTCCTTTACAATAGCTTTCGTCAGAATCCATTCTGCCCACTGGGCATAATATTTTCCTAGAGGATGGGCATCATCACTGGTATACTGGGCATCGAGGTTTCCTGCCCCATCATCAAAGATTTCATTCACATCAATATAATAGGTCTGCTTCTGGTCACATAAGGACTCCACCACGCCATTGAGCCAGTCAATATTGGCATTGTTATAAAGGCTGTCCGAATCGGATTTTGCCTTGGAAACATGAAGACTCGCCTCTAAGAATAAAATGGCATCCGGCTGCATTTCCCGTATTTTCTCTACCACTTCACGATATTGCTTTTCTATGCTTGCATGTGGATATCCCAGTTCATTGATACCTAGCATCAGATAAATCTTTCCGTAATTTTTCCGGCTTAACACTTCATCCAAAGTTTCTTTTCCATAGCCCGGCATATCCACCTCTGTTTCAAACAGCTTAAAGGAACTTAAGCCAATCGTTGCAAATACATCCGCATCCCCAAGGTCTGCATACTCCGATAATCCTACTGTTCTGGAATCTCCAATAAATAAAGCATCGGAAAAATAGCTGATATCCTCTGTTGTAAAGGTTCTCTCCTGCTCCGTATCTGCCACCGTTTCATTATCCTTGGTACCTGTTTTATCTTCTGTATTTTCTGTACTATCAATATCTTCTTGTCCTGTACCGGCTTTATCTGTGCTGTTTTCTTCCGTTCCGGCAACTGCTTCCGCCGGCTCTTTTTCTGTGTCTGTCACCTGTGCCAGTTCTTCCTGCCTTGCCTTCTTCTCCTGCTCCGCAGTTACAAGCTTTACGGTAATCACCGGGAATGCAATCACAAATGTCAGCAGTAAAAGTATAGTAAATTTATATTTTTTCATCGTATTTCCTCACTAGAATCTGAAGTATAAGAATGGATCATCCATTCCAAGATACATACAATATACGCTCGCCCAGAATAATGCCAGCAGCAGTAAAATCACCCAGAGGCGGTTCTTATTCTTCTTAAGGAGCTTCTCCTGAACACCTGTTGCAAACAGGATACCAAGCACCAGATAAATGCCATAGGTCTTACCATATTTCAGATAATCTCCCTGAAACAATACCGTTCCGGTACTGCCAAAGAATGGGAATAATTTCTGTAAATAAATGCCAAGCTGGCTTAAATCCGTAATCACAAAGACCAGCCAGGAAAGTGGTATCCAGAGTATCATATAAATATGGCCAAGCGCCTTATGCCGCTCCAGCACTTTTCCAAGTCCGGCTTTTTCCACGAATAATAAGACAAAAAGCAAAAGTCCCCACAGTACAAAGTTCCAGCTTGCGCCATGCCAGAGCCCTGTCAGAAGCCATACCACAAACATATTGCGGACGGTCTTTGCAAAACCACCGCGGTTGCCGCCCAGCGGAATGTATACATATTCCCGGAACCAGCCACCCAGTGTCATATGCCAGCGGCGCCAGAAATCCGTCATGGACACTGCCATATACGGATTGTTAAAGTTCTGTGGAAAGTCAAAGCCCATCATCCGCCCCAGTCCGATTGCCATCAGGGAATACCCATAGAAGTCAAAATATAACTGCAGGCTGTATGCCACAATGCTCATCCATGCCAGCGGTGTGGAAATGCTCTCATAACCGATTGCTGTCACCTCTGTCCAAAGATGTCCCACCCGGTTTGCCAGCAATACTTTATAAGCAAGTCCCAGTGCAAATACCTTAAGTCCGGATTCCACCTTTACCATGGAATGTTTTCTCTTATGAAGCTGTTCCTGAATCAGATGGTAATTGACAATCGGTCCTGCAATTAACTGCGGGAACATGCAAAGATACGTTCCCAGTGAAATCAACGATTTTTCCGCTTTCGTTTCCCTCCGGTACACGTCCACCAGATAGGAAATAATCTGGAACGTATAAAAGCTGATTCCAATCGGCAGAATCAGATTCCATGTTTCCAGCTGTACCTTAACGTGCATTGCACCAAAAAGGGCATTCAGATTCTCTATAAGAAAGCCCAGATATTTAAACAGAATGAGCCATCCTAAATCATAGACGATTCCAACCACAAGCCAGGCTTTCCGTGCCCGCTTCGTCTTCTGTGCCTCAATCAGTTTTCCAGCCACGAAATTGACCACCACGGACATAATCATAAGTAAAAGATAACCCGGATTTCCCCTGACACCATAGTAATAAAAACCAAGGCTGGCAAGGAAAAGCCAGGCATTCTTATAAGAAGCCGGCAGGATATAATAAACCAGAAAAAATACCGGCATAAAATACATGATAAATGCTATGCTGCTAAAAACCATCTTTCGTATCCTCTCTTTACTATCTTAAAATGGTATTATCCATTCATTCTTTACCATTCATTATACTCTTTATAGATTAGACGTTCCAGATGAAAAAAAAGTTTCTTAAATTCCGTATTTCGATAAATTTCTTCTCTGACAGTAAAAAGAAAGTCCTGATGTCACAAATTCTGCCACCGGAACTGCCAGCCAGACTCCCTTTAATCCGATAATTTGCGGCAGAATCAGTAAAGAGGCCAGAATACAGACAAAGGTTCTGCTGAAGGATACCAGTGCAGATGTTTTTCCATCAGAAAGTGCCGTGAACAGCGAAGAGGTAAATACGTTATAGCCGCTGAAAAGATAGTTGATGCCAAACAATGCAAATCCCGTAACTGTCATTGCAAAAGTATGACTGCTTTCTGAGACAAATACTGATGTAATCGGCTTCGCCAGAAGGACGGATGCCACCGCCATAAAGCCGGAGGATATTTTTACAAACCGGTTACTGATATGGTAAACGTTACTTAATTTTTCACTGTTCTTTGCTCCGTACTGGAAGCTGATAACCGGTGCCACACCCATGGAAAATCCAAGATACAGCGCATTGAATAAAAACTGTCCGTATAAAATAATGGTAATTGCAGCTACCCCGTCTGCTCCAACCATACGCATCAGAATAATATTAAAAAGGTATGTAATTACTGCATTGGAAAGGTTCGTTACCATCTCGGAAGAACCGTTGGTGCAGGACTGCCACAATGCTTTCCCATCCCAATGGAAGCGGGTAAAATGAAGTCCTTTTCTTTTCACAAGGAAATAGATGACTCCCACTACCGCAGGAATCATCTGTCCGATGCCTGTTGCAATAGCTGCTCCGGCAATGCCAAGCTGCATTGGCCCCATAAAGACATAATCTAAGATTGCATTGGCTACACCTCCGGCAGTAATCAGTCCGAGTCCATATGCAGGTTTTCCTGCAGTCACAAAGAAGCACTGAAATAAACTCTGCAAAATACAGCACGGTCCAAAATACATCATATCAATAAGATATGTTTTCCCATTTTCGAATAAAGAGTCGTCTGCTCCTAATGCATATACAATCGGTTTATGAAAAAGTAATACAATAACCAGCAGCACCAGGCTTACAGCAACTCCTGCCACTGCAAGAAAAGTAAAGTTCTCACACGCTCCCTTTTCATCTCCCTCACCCATTTTTCTCGCTACCACTGCACTTCCACCGGTTGCTAACATAACGCCGATTGCAATGAGAATACAAATAACCGGCCATACAATATTGACTGCAGAAAGAGCGCTTTCTCCTACCAGTCTTGACACAAAGATTCCATCTATGATTGTATACAATGACATAAATACCATCATAATCATAGATGGCAATGCAAATTTCAATAAGGATAATGTTTTAAAGTTCTGATTTAATGAATTCGACATGATAACCTCCTTGTCTTATGAATCACTATTTGCTATCATAAACTATATGGTAACCATATAGTCAAGGAGATTTTTTTAATGAGTAGAAATGAATATCTGACCACCGGAGAAGTTGCCAGGATGATGGGCACTACAAAAAATACACTGTTTCACTACGACCAGCTTGGCATTTTTTCACCCGAAGCAAGAGGGGACAATGACTACCGCTACTACACCGTCCGCCAGATGGATGTGTTAGATGCTATTATCACGCTGCGGGAACTTGGCATGCCTCTGTCGGAAATTAAAGAATACATGGAACACCGAAGCCCGGAAAATTATGCCACACTTCTTACGAAAGAAAACGCTGTCATCGAGCAGCAGATTCGTGCATTAAAAGAAAAGCAGAAGTGGATTCAGAGACAGCAGAAACGAATTAAAACCAGCCTGACTACAAATCCGGATATCATTGAAGAAGTCTCTCTGCCAGGATTTTATATTGCAGCACACCCTATCAGTTCTTCCGATGATAAGACCATCTCCGTAAAAGTCAGTGAGCTTCTGAACTCCTATTATGAAAGCAAGGAAACTACCGGTTTTACGGTGCTTTATATCCAGATGGAACGTGATCTTGCCCGGGGTGCCCACAATCTTTATCACGAAGTATGCCTTGCCATGCAGACCCCTCCCAAGAAAATGCCTTACCAGATTCTTCCGGCTTCTAAATGTCTCGCCGCCTATCACCTGGGAGACTGGGATGATATTTCACTCGCTTATGACAGGCTGCGCAGCTACATGAAGCAGCACCAGATTACTTCATCCGATGGCAGATTCTATGAAGAAGAATTGATTAACGCTACCATGACGGATAAACGAAGTGAATACCTTACCCGCATTATCGTCAGAATCTAAAAAGCAGCATTACTTTTTTATTTTCCTGTAATGCTGCTTATCTATTTTACAGTGCCCCAAGAATCTCTTTTGCCCGGTCTATCTGCTCCTTTGTAGGCGGGTCTACGCCTTCTAACTGGTATGGAATTCCAAGTTCCTTCCATTTAAAGACGCCTAAGGTATGATATGGCAGCACTTCCACCCGCTCTACTGTCTTAAGGGTATCAAGAAAACTTCTTAAGCGGTGAAGCTCATCCTCTTCTGTTGTAATACCCGGCACCAGCACATGGCGGATCCACATTGCTTTGCCATGGTCTGATAAATAAGCTGCCATTTCCAAAATATTCTGATTCGTCTGTCCGGTGAGTTTCCGGTGTGCCGCATCATCCATATGCTTAATGTCTAACATAAAGAGGTCTGTATATTTCATCAGCTCATCAAATTTACTTTTAAATGGTTCTTCCAAGGAAAATGGATTGCCAGAGGTATCGAGACAGGTATTTACCCCTTTTTCTTTTGCCAGCCGGAACAGTTCTGTTACGAAATCTATCTGTAAAAGAGCCTCTCCACCGCTTACGGTGATTCCGCCCTTTTCTTTCCAATATGTTTTATAGCGAAGTGCTTTTTTTAACACTTCTTCCGGTGTCATCAGCTCTCCGCCATCTTTCGCCCAGGTATCCGGGTTATGGCAGTACTGACATCTCATATTACAGCCTTTTAAAAATACAATATATCTTACACCCGGCCCGTCTGCCGAGCCAAAGCTTTCTACGGAATGGATGCGTCCTTTTATTTCACTCATATTGCCTCCTATACACAAAAATACTTACGGATGTTTAACAACCTGTGATAAAAATGTGCAGGCTTTTTTCATTAAGCCTGCACATTCTGCTTTACCTGAATCGCGGAAAATCGTATACTCCCCGCAGTTCGGTTACTGTCTTAAATTACATACGCTCATGACAGGTACGGGCAATAACATCAAGCTGCTGCTCTTTTGTCAGGTCGATGAACTTAACTGCATAGCCGGATACACGGATTGTGAAGTTTGCATACTCTTCTTTCTCCGGATGCTCCATTGCATCAATAAGCTTTTCTTTGCCAAATACATTAACATTCAGATGATGAGCACCCTGGTCAAAGTATCCGTCCATTACATTTACAAGATTATCGATTCTTTCCTGCTCGTTGTTTCCAAGTGCGCCAGGATTGATGGTCTGTGTATTGGAAATACCATCCAATGCCCACTCATATGGAAGCTTGGTCAGAGAGTTTAAGGAAGCTAAAAGTCCGTTCTGCTCTGCACCGTAAGATGGGTTAGCTCCCGGTGAAAGCGGTTCGCCGGCTTTACGTCCATCCGGCATAGCTCCGGTTGCTTTACCATATACTACGTTAGAAGTAATGGTAAGGATAGAAGTTGTAGGCTCAGAATCACGATAAGTATGATGTTTCTTTAATTTATCCATGAAAGTCTTAAGCAGCCATACTCCGATTTCATCGGCACGGTCATCATCATTTCCATATTTCGGGAAGTCTCCTTCGATTTCGAAGTCTTTTGCAAGTCCGTTCTCATCACGTACGACTTTTACTTTTGCATATTTGATTGCAGAAAGAGAATCGATAACATGTGAAAATCCTGCAATACCGGTTGCAAAAGTTCTCTTTAAGTCGGTATCCATCAGAGAAAGCTCTGCTGCTTCATAGTAATATTTATCATGCATATACTGAATCAGGTTCAGTGTATTTACATAGATGTCTACTAACCAGTCCATCATCTTGTCATATTTTGCCATTACTTCATCATAGTCAAGATATTCAGCTGTAATTGGTGCGTAGTTTGGTCCTACCTGCTCGCCTGATTTTTCATCAACACCACCGTTGATTGCGTAAAGCAGACATTTTGCAAGGTTTGCACGAGCGCCGAAGAACTGCATCTCTTTACCTGTCTGTGTAGCAGATACACAGCAGCAGATTGCATAATCATCGCCCCATACCGGTTTCATTGCATCATCGTTTTCATACTGGATTGAGCTTGTTTCAATCGAGATACGTGCTGCATAATCACGGAAGGTCTGTGGCAGTCTGGATGAATAGAATACAGTAAGATTTGGTTCCGGTGCCGGTCCCATATTCTCTAAAGTATGAAGGAAACGGAAGTCTGTCCTGGTTACCATGGAACGTCCGTCTACACCTGTTCCTGCTACATCAAGGGTTGCCCATACAGGGTCACCGGAGAATAACTGGTTATAAGAAGGAATACGTGCGAATTTAACCATACGAAGTTTCATTGTGAAATGGTCAATCAGCTCCTGAGCCTGCTGCTCAGTAAGAATTCCCTTATCCATATCTCTCTTAATATAAATATCAAGGAAAGTAGAAACACGTCCTACTGACATCGCTGCACCGTTCTGTGTCTTGATTGCTGCAAGGTATCCGAAGTATAACCACTGAACAGCCTCTTTTGCATTGGTTGCAGGTCTTGAAATATCATATCCGTAAATCTCAGCCAGTTTCTTCATGTCTTCCAGACATTTAATCTGCTCTGCAATTTCTTCTCTTAAACGGATGACATCATCTGTCATCTGTCCGCATCCGCAGTTGGCTTTGTCCTTCTTCTTCTCAGCGATTAAGTAATCCAGTCCGTATAATGCTACACGGCGGTAATCACCTACAATACGTCCACGACCGTAGGTATCCGGAAGACCTGTTAAAATCTTAGCATGACGAACCTTCATCATTTCCGGTGTATAAGCATCAAATACTGCTGTATTGTGTGTCTTATGATACTTGGTGAAAATTTCTTTTAATTTATCATTTACTTCATAACCGTAGGTCTCACATGCCTGAACAGCCATCTTGATTCCACCATATGGCATGAAAGCTCTCTTTAATGGTTTGTCAGTCTGAAGACCAACTACCTGCTCTAAATCTTTTAAGCTTTCATCGATATATCCCGGACCATAAGCTGTAATTCCGGTTACAACCTCTGTCTCCATATCAAGAACGCCGCCCTTGGCACGCTCTTCTTTCTGTAATTTCTGAAGTGCATCCCATAGCTTGTTGGTTGCATCTGTCGGCTCAGCTAAAAAGCTCTCATCTCCATCATATGGAGTGTAGTTGTCCTGAATGAACTGACGAACATTGATTTCTTCTTTCCAGAGACGTCCTTCGAATCCATCCCACTCTTTCATTTCAATCATTACGATATCCTCCTAAAAAAATGTATTCAGTATGAACACTGAATGGTTACTAATTAGTCTTGTTTAACTGTAGTTAGTATATACTGACTGTCATTTTTTTGTCAATATCTTTTGGTGTTCAAAATAACATACAAAAGAAAACGAGCCAGTCCTCCAGGTTCATCGCCCAGACGGTCGGCTCGTTTTCGTTATACTTCATGTGGTTTTTCCACTTATCCGTCAGTCATATAACGGTTTTATCATAGACTATTTCTTTTCTGATTGCAATAGCTTATGAAAACTTTTTATCAACTATTTTTTCCGTTTTATCTGTTCTTTCCCTACAATACTTTGGAAAGGAAGTCGCAAAGACGCGGATTCTGTGGATTGGCGAAGAATTCTGCCGGTGTATTCTCTTCCTGAATCTGTCCTTCATTGATAAACATGACACGGCTTGCCACTTCTCTTGCAAATCCCATTTCGTGCGTTACCACTACCATAGTCATTCCGTCCTGTGCCAGTTCTTTCATAATTTCAAGAACTTCTCCTACCATTTCCGGATCCAGTGCGGAAGTCGGCTCGTCAAATAACATGACATCCGGATTCATTGCCAGTGCTCTTGCAATTGCAATACGCTGTTTCTGTCCACCGGAAAGCATTGCCGGATAGGTATCTGCTTTATCAGACAGTCCGACTCTCATCAAAAGCTCGTCCGCACGCTTAGATGCCTCTTCCTTATTCATAAGTCCGGTCTGAACCGGTGCCAGCATGATATTTCCTTTTACGGTATAATTCGGGAACAGATTGAACTGCTGGAATACCATTCCAATCTTCTGACGCATCTTGTTGATGTCTACGGATTTATCCGTGATATCTGTTCCTTCAAAAGTAATCACACCGGAAGTCGGCTCCTCTAAAAGATTTAAGGAACGTAAGAATGTGGATTTACCACAACCGGATGGTCCGATGATGGCAACCACCTCTCCCTGGGCGATTTCTGTGGAGATACCATTTAATACATTTACATTTCCAAAGGATTTACACAAATCCTTTACTTCAATCAATACCTTCTTATCGCTCATTTGTTCTCAACCTCGTTTCCAGTTTATGTACACCAGCCGTTAAAATCATAACGATTATCAGGTAGATAATTGCAACCCCGAACAATGGTAAGAATGGGTCATAAGTCTGGCTGCGGATGATATCGCCACCCTTTGTCAAATCCGGGATTGCAATATATCCACTGATGGAAGTCTCTTTCAGTAAGGTAATAAACTCATTTGCCAGTGCCGGAAGTACATTCTTAAATGCCTGTGGCAGAATAATCAGACGCATGGTCTGCGAATAATTCAATCCGAGGCTTCGTCCAGCTTCAAACTGTCCTTCGTCTACAGACATGATTCCGGAACGTACAATCTCTGCCACATAGGCAGCCGAATTCAAACCAAAAGCGATTACAGCCACTGCAATCTTATTATCGAGTGCAACCAGAATAATATAGTACATAATCAAAAGCTGTACCATCGTAGGGGTTCCACGCCATATGGTAAGATACACTTTACATATAAAATTCAAAACATTTAATCCACCATGTTTATCATGGGTGGAACGGATAATTGCGACTAAAAATCCAACCACAATACCCAGAAGTACTGCAAGCACTGCAATAAGCAGTGTATTGCCAAGGCCACGTAACAGATAAAGATATCTGTCTTTCTCTATAAAATCCTGTTGAAAGCTGCTTAAAAAATCGCTCAAGGTCTTTCCTCCTATACCGATTATTTATTTCTTACTACAATAACCTGGCTTGCTGTTGCATAAGTATCTGTAAAGTCAATGTTCTTAAGACGGTCTTCTGTTACAGTCATTCCTGCTGCACCAAAATCTGCTTTACCGGAAGATACTGCTGCGATGATTGCATCAAATTCCATATCTTCAATCTCTAAATCATAACCAAGCTTGTCACAGATTGCTTTTGCGATATCTGCATCGATACCAACTACGTTGTCACCATCATAATATTCGTATGGCTCAAACTGTGCATTGGTTGCCATGGTAAGTTTTCCGTTTGGATATTCTGTTCCCTCCGGAGTCTCATATGGATGCTCTCCTGTTTCATCACCAATATAGTTGCTGATGATAGTATCGATTGTTCCGTCTGCTTTTAACTCTTCGATTGCTTTGTTGAATTCGTCTGTTAAATCTGTGTTATCTTTTGCGATACAGATTGCATATTCCTCTGCATCAAAGGTATCATCTAAGATTTTCAAGTCATCATTCTTCTCAACAAATGCCTCTGCAGGCTGCTTGTCGATGATTACACAGTCGATCTTACCGGTCTTTAATGCCTGGATTGCATCAGAACCTTTGTTGTAACGCTCTACGGTGCTTCCTTCGTCCTCGTATGCTGTTGCATCGGCATCTCCGGTTGTTCCAAGCTGAACACCGATTTTCTTTCCCGGAAGGTCATCCTTGGAATTTACTGTGTTTGCAGCTACAGATGAGCCACATCCTACCATTGCTACTGTCATTGCTGCAGTTAATAAAAGTGCTGCAAATTTCTTCATGTTCTTCATATTTATTCCTCCTCTGATTATAATTATGTGAATTTATATTTCATACAGCATCATAAAATATATCAACATAACGCCTAGTATAGCATGATTCCGCCTATTTCACAAGTACCCGGAGAGTATTTGTCTGCATTTAAAAATACATTTTTCCATGTATTTTTAAACAGGCGGTACCTCAGTAGTTTGCATATTCGCTTCATAATTGTTATAATGTGCCAAGAAAAGTGATGATACTTGAGGAGGTTTTTTCATGAAGCGATTTGGCAGAATTATGTTCTGTTTTCTTCCGGCTCTGCTGGCATTTGGCCTGCAGCAGCTTATCTCCATTCCGGCAGTAGGGCTTGCCCTGCTGGGTGGTTTTTATACCAAAGGGGCAACTTCTATCGATGACTGTATGAATGCATTTTTAAATATTATTTCCACCGCCAATTTTAATGCCGGTGTCAGTGCAGCCTACGGTACTGTTGCCCTTGTGGTATTTGCCTACTGGTATTATAAAAAGTTCCGGCAGACAGAACCGGAAAATGTACGGAAACCATTTAATATTCCGGTTATCTTCGGCATTCTTATTACTGCAGTAGGATTACAGTATATTACCAATTACATTGTATCTTTTACTGCAGCCATTAACCCGCACTGGCTGGAATATTACAGTAACCTGGTAGAATCGGTGGGACTGGATGAGCCTTCCCTGATTCTGGTTCTCTATTCCGTTCTGATTGGACCTGTCTGTGAAGAACTGATTTTCCGTGGACTGACTTTGAAATATGCCAAAAGAGCAATGCCTTTCTGGGTTGCTAACCTCTTGCAGGCACTGCTCTTTGGTGTGTTCCATATGAATATGATTCAGGGTGTTTATGCTTTTGTGGTAGGAATTGTTCTTGGATTTATCTGCGAGAAAAGCCGCAGCATTTATCCTTCCATGCTTTTCCATATCCTCTTTAACATCTGGGGAACCTTCTCTCCGGACTGGTTTATGTACAAAGCAGATACCGTTCCGTTCTTCTTCCTGTGGTTCTTTGTTGGTGCAGGACTACTGGTTGCAGGACTGTTCCTCTTTTTCTTTGGAGTAAATAAAAAGTATCCGAAAATTGAAAATTCTTATTATTCTTAATATCCTTTTGCAATTTTCTTTCCCTGCAAAAGGCTCTGGTTTTGATTTACAAAGGAGCGTGTCCGCTCTTTTAATAATAATTTTCGTCCTTCCGGGGTTCTTGTATATACCACATGGTATGGTCCAAGAGCCCTTTTCATATGCTTTTCAAAAATCAGGGCACGCTCCTTTTGTCTTCCGAATATTTCCGGGACACTGTAACACTCTCTTGATGTGCCAAAGATTTTTTCCCGGATAAGAAGATACCTTGGGTTATCAATAACACCCCACAATTCTTCCATGCAGGCAGAATAGGTTGTCTTATCTCTGGTGGTTCCACCTTTAAGCCAGGTACCTACCACAAGTCCGTTAAAGGATTCTACTTCTGTCCTGCAATGGGCACCATCCTCTAATTCCCCGCATTCCCTCAATGCATCTAGCATTGCTTCGCTAAGCTGTTTCATCCGTCTTGCCGGGGTGCTGAATTTAAACAGACGTATCCCCTGATAGACAATTCCGGCAAATGCGGCTAACAGCGCAATTCCAAGTAACAGGAAAGCTGGATGATTACCAAGCTTCTGTGCCATCATTCTTCCACTCATTAAGAGCATTGCAAGTATCACCTGTATGATTTCTATACAGACCGCATTAATAAAGATATATCCTGTTTCTATTTCTTTTGCTGCAATTTCATCTATCTGTTCTATTTCCATCTGATTTCGTACTTCCTGCAAGGACTGGTTCCATCGCTGCCTCAATGCATTTCTGTCCTTTGCACGCTCAAGCATCATGCGGTTTGCTTTATCTACCTCATATTTTGATGTTATCTTTGGAATGCCCAGCCGACCGATTCCGCTTTCGATTACATCTTCCCTGCAGGATACTCCTAAAAATGATTCAAACCGGCGTTCCAGCATTTCATAATCGCCCTCTGCCTCAGTATTACTCTGCTGTCCCCGCTCTTTTGGAAAAATACAGGCAAGATGCCAGATGTTTCCGGTCTTATCCGGCTGCTCTCTGTCGGTACGGATTGCTCTTCCACGCATCTGGTTACTCAGCATAAAAGACCCTACATAGGTTGCCAGTATCAGGGAATTGATGCACGGTGCATCCCAGCCTTCTCCCAGCAATGACTTGGTTCCAATCAATGTATGAATCTCTCCCTGACGGAATAACTCCGTCACAACAGCTACGGTGTGGGTGCTCTTTCCCTTTATCATAAGCTGTCCGTATCCGGTATCTCCCAGTGGATTTAACGTTCCGCTGCAGCCATACTGTGCCAGCAATTCCGGCAGTTTTGCTTCGACTTCCATTGGAACGATTATCACTGTTCCACTCAGCACACCAAGACGGATTCCAGCCATGTTCTGCCGCCTTAAATATTCAAAAATCGGCACTGCACCAAGCTCTGTAACCAGTGTATCTTTACTTCCAATCTCCGGCAATTTGTCTTTCTTAATATAATCGCAGAGAACCAGAAGGCGTAAATCATTTTCCAGTGCCTCATACTCAGCCTGCACAATGGTATGGATGCTCTCCATCTTTCCCTGGCTTTTCATAAGTACCTTTTTAATGGATTCATTATCCCGCAGTGCAACCTTGTTCCGGTAGATGGCTCCTGCCTCTTTTAATTCCTGCAGCAGGCTTTCCCGCTCTGCTTCCAGCATGGTATAGGACTCTCTGTCCTCATAAAGAACACCCTGCAGTAACACTTCCATCCAGTGTGCATCCATTCCCGGCAGCTTTCCCTTTGTTCCGATGAGCTTCCTTAAATAACCTGAAAATGGAATCCCTTTTGCCTGGCAGTATACCAGCAGCGCTGTAAAATACTCCGGTTTATCTAAGAACCGCTCACTGTATTCTTCCGGATGCATAAGCCCCTGATGGGAAGATACGATTCTTCGCAAAGTCTCATCTGCCATCATTTTCTGCACCTGCATCTGCATCCGCTTCTGATGTTCCCTGACATATGCTTCCTCTTCTCTTGTCGGCCAGTTAAAATAAACATAGTCCTGATGCGGGCAGAGACTTCCTTCTCTTACCAGTTCCGGCGTAAAGATTTCTTCATCAATCGGTCCGCACATATCGATATAACGCTTCCACTGTGCCGGTGTGCTGTCATATGGCGGTGTTGCTGTCAATGCAATGATTTTCACATCCGGCAGCTTGTCTAAGAAAGTCTCCAGTGCCTTCCACCACTCACTGCGAAGGTGATGCGCCTCATCCAGACAAATTGTTGTAATACCGGCTTCCTTTACTGCCTTAAAAATATCGAAATCCCGGTAGTCAACCTGCTCCGTTTCCTTCTCTCCATCTGCTTCTTCTGTCACTCCGCCGGCTGCCACTTTACTGTCTGCCGCATCTACTCCATCCACCGCTTCACTGGCTGCTGCTTCTTCCTCTGCCGCTTCCCCACTGTCCTCTTCCAGTGTGCCCTGTTCCCGCTTCATGGCACTGTACAATGCCTGATAAGTCGTTGCAGTCATCTGTTTCATCTGTTTCAAATTATTGGATAATATTTCCTGCGGATCTGCCTCTTCGGTTAAGAAGCCCTCCTGTATACGCATCAGCCATTGCTGGCGGATGGTAATGCTGGGTGAAAAAATAAGGCAGGGTGCTCCCAGCCTCCGAATCAGTTCTATTCCAAGTGTAGTCTTGCCGGAACCCGGCGCTGCCACAATATGTATCTTTCCATCCTTCAAATACTGCTGTGCATGTAAGAGTACTCTTTCCTGATAATCTCTCCATTTTCCCCGAAATTGCAGGATTCCCTCATATCCTGTGTTCATAAATTTCCCTCCATCAACATTTTAATAAATGCAGTATCGCGATATATCCACGGTTCCTTCGAAAATGGCTCATTTGCTTTTACAATCTCTTCCGGTATCATCCATTCCAGATGATAGCCTTTTGCCTTCTCGCTTTCTGTCATATGCGGTTCTGTTGTTCTCTCCTCAACTGCACAGGCAAAGAAATAGGTGTGACAGTGATATATTTTATCTGTTTCAAATAAATCACGGCGTTTTTCTTCTATCCCGCCCAACAGCTGCATACTTCCCGGGCATAATATCAATCCGCCCTCTTCTAATACTTCTCTGGAAAGTGCCGTTTCAAAATCTTCCTCACCATTCATGCCGCCGCCTAATATTTTGCAGTCCCCAGCCCTGCCGCGCTGGACTGCAATTTTTCCATTCTTTTTTATGATTGCCCGGACGCACTTTCTTTCAAATACCGGCATGCCATCCTTATAATCTTTTTTATCTAATACCAGAAGTATCTTACTTTCCGTCATTTTCGTTTCCTCGCTCTTGTCAAAGTTACCTAATCTGCCCACTGAAAACTGTTTACCATGGTCTCTGCTGTCCGTATAGGTACCTTCACCATTTACCCGGGCAGCACTGCCCTGCACCTGCATCATAAGCTGTGAAAGAATAGTCCTTTGTATTAATTTCTCATCATAATATGTAATATCGGTTGAAATCGCATTACTAATAGCTAGTATACCATAAACATACTGTTTTTGGGAAGAAATGTCCTATTTCATCCAATAAACAGCTATCTTGTCGCTTTCCACTCTCCAAAGTCATAGTAAGCAGTTGGTTTATCACCAAAGATACCTCCTCTTACTGCCAGCACAAAGTTTCGCTTAGCAAGCACTTGATGCGTTTCTTCTACGTATGCATATTGTCAAGTGTATGTGTCATATTTTATATTCAAAATAAAAAAAGCTGCTACTCTGAAAAATAACAGCCTTTCTTACTATATCAGCCTTTTGGAATTTGACCATCGACATACAGAATGTGATTAACTAACCACTCTGTGAGATATTTTAAAATTCCCATAATCTGTTCATCTTGATCTTCTACCTCATCATTGTGATGTTCCATAAATTCATCAAGTTTATGCATAAATTCCTGATGTTGAACTTTCTGTGTAAATATCTTCTTATAATTAATAGATTCCACCAAAACATTCCCTAATTTTCTTGGAAATATCAGAATCAACAAAACCTTTCTGCGCCATGTCATCGAGCATCTCACACGTTTTTTCGTGCGATAAACCTTTCTTATATGGTCTGTCCTCGGTTAATGCCTGATAAATATCAATACATGCCATAATACGTTCCGGCTCATTTAATTCAGCTGCGGTTTTTCCAAAAGGATACCCTTTTCCATTTAATTTTTCATGATGGAAAGCTGCCCAGTCTCGTATTTCTTCAAAATCATTAACCTCTGATAATATAAGGTATGTATAGCCAGCATGATTCTTCATTTTTGAAAATTCATCATCCGTAAGCTTATCCGGTTTTTCCAAAATTTCATTGCCTACTGCCATCTTCCCAATATCATGCAGTGCACCAGCCAGATAAATTTTTTGCACATTAATAGAATCATATCCGATATATTGAGCAAAAAAAGCTGCTTTTTCAGCCACTCCTATAGAATGTCTGCTTGTAAAAGAAGATTTATAATCTACAATCTTTGCAAAAAAATCTGCGACATTTTTACACGTTTTCCAATCAAAAACCCGTTTTTGTCTTGGGATAATCTCCCATAGCTTCATTTCAAAAGAATTATCACTTAAACATATAAATGATTCAGAATGTGTGAATGCATGAAAAAAGGCATTCACACATTCTGAATCGAATAATCCATCCCTATTTTTTAAAAGGTACTGACATATAAAATTCCAACTGTTATTTCCAGATCCCGTGTTATTTCCTATAATATCAATGGTATCTGCAAGATGAATAATCCTTGCAAACAATGGAATTTGATTCCACTTTTTTTGAAAAGGACCAGTTCCATCGGCATGTTCATGATGATACAAAATCACATTTGACACATCTGTTTTAAATGGAATTTTAGTAATATTTTTTTCACCATAAATACAATGAAGATTTGTTTTTTTCTCGGATAAATCTTTTTTGCAATTAATGATGGAATCCTTTTTCAGTTCTTCCGAAATATATTGTGTCAAAGCATTATCATGCAGTAAAGCACACATGGCTAAATCTTGTAATTCATCACCTTGAATTTTCCAATATTCAGCCATGCATATACTTATATAAGCCACTCTTTTTCCATGTTTGTTTTTGATATTCACCAACTCTGCTTCTATACAGTCCAAAGCATAAGAACAGGCTCCTGCAAGTCCGATGATATCTATACTTAGTTCTTCTTTCATTGGTATAATCCTATCATAACACATTTATGCTTCTAGCATTTCCATAATCCATGCAGGTTACAATATGCATATACTTCTTCTACCTGTTCACCATCGCAAAGACAAAAATCTGCTACCGGCTCCTGCCCTGGATTTAACTGTTTTCTGTATATTCCCTGGTTTGTATTTAATGTAATCCACTCAATGAAATGCTCTTCAAGCATTGGATGTTTTGTCTCTCCGACCACGACATGAACATGACTGCCTTCTATCGTATATACAGGTACATGCTTCTCGACAGCAGCATCTGTCACTCCGGCTTTTAATTCCTGCATAGGTTCTCCGCAACAAATTACAGGTACACCCTTATCCTTTACCTTTTCAACAATGTTTCCACAATGCTTACAAATATAATATCTTACTTCCATGCCTTTTTCTCCTTCCATGTGTAAAATTTATAATTCAATTGTCTCCATAATCTTTTTCAATGAATCTGCAGATTCCTTAAGCTTTAGCGCTTCCTCTCCACTTAAATTAATAGGTATATCAGACTCAATACCATCTGCACCTACAATAGCTGGCATACTTAACGATACTCCGTCAATATCATATACTCCATGCATCATGTGTGATACAGGAAGTATTGATTTTTCATCTCTCATAATCACTTCGCAGATTCTTTTTACAGACATTGCAATTCCATAATATGTAGCGTGCTTTTTGTTTATAATCTCATAAGCACTGTTCTTGACTGCTGTAGCTATTTCTGCCGTGTTTTCCTTGTGCTTGTAATGTCCACGCATTTCACACATTTCACTTAATGGAACACCAGATACATTGGCTGATGACCATGCTACAACTTCGCTGTCTCCATGCTCACCTACTATAAATGCATGAACACTCCTGCTGTCCACAGATAAATGCTCACCAAGCTTATATCTTAATCTGGCACTATCTAATACAGTACCCGATCCAATAACCCTGTTTTCTGGAAGTCCTGATAACTTTATGGCTACCTGAGTCAGGATATCTACCGGATTCGCAACTACAAGCATGATACCTGCAAAATTTCTCTTTGCTATTTCAGGAATGATTGACTTAAATATTGCTACATTTTTATTTACGAGATCAAGCCTTGTCTCTCCCGGTTTCTGTCCCGCTCCGGCAGATATGACAACAATTGCAGCATCAGCCACATCATCATAATCTCCGGCATATATTTTCATCGGACTCGCAAATGGAATACCATGACTGATATCCATCGCTTCTCCTTCTGCCTTGTTCTTATCTGCATCGATAAGGACAATCTCTGTAAACAAGCCACTCTGCATCAGAGCAAATACCGATGCAGAACCAACAAAGCCACAGCCTATCATTACTGCTTTTTTTGAATTAATCACTTTCTTCTTCGTAATAATCTCATCTCCTTAATAATTCTCTTCATGTACTTCAAAATAGCTCTGTGGATGATTACATACCGGACATACTTCAGGCGCCTTAGTTCCTACCACAATATGTCCGCAGTTACGGCATTCCCATACCTTAACTTCGCTCTTTTCAAATACCTGTGCAGTTTCAATATTCTTAAGAAGTGCACGATATCTTTCCTCATGGTGCTTCTCAATCTCACCTACTGCCCTGAATTTCGCTGCAAGCTCAGGGAATCCTTCTTCCTCAGCTGTTTTAGCAAAGCCTTCATACATATCTGTCCACTCATAATTTTCGCCTTCTGCCGCTGCCGCCAGGTTTTCCTTTGTATCACCAATTCCTGCTAATTCCTTGAACCACATCTTTGCATGTTCTTTCTCATTATCTGCAGTCTTTAAAAACAATGCTGACATCTGCTCGTAACCTTCCTTTTTCGCTACAGAAGCAAAATAGGTATACTTATTTCTTGCCTGTGATTCCCCTGCAAATGCCTCCTGCAAATTCTTCTCTGTCTGTGTTCCTGCATATTTGTTTGCTGCCATCTCTTTTACCTCCATTTTCTTTACTACTTTTTCTCCCTGCATTTTTGGCAAATGCCTTTAAATGAAATATCATAATCCACAAATTCAATTCCATGAGTGTTATGAATTCTTTCCAGCAAATCCGGTATTTGATCCATATCCACATCAAAAATTTCACCGCACTTTATACATCTTACATGGTAATGATTTTTCAATGTAAAATCAAATCGGTTCGGTCCATCCGGAACTTCAACCTTTCTTAATGCACCTTCCTCTACCAATATATCAAGATTTCTATATACCGTTCCTTTTCCAATTGTTGGATATGCTTCTTTTATAAATTCATACACTTCATTTGCCGTAACGTGTCTTCTCATTTCGTATACGGCATTTCTTACAAGATCTTTTTGAATGGTATTTCTCCTACTTGTCATTTGTCCTCCTTATTAGGATTAGTTCTTAATAACGATTATATATCACTATCATCCCGTTGTCAATAAAAATAGTAATAATTCTCATTATTATAAAAGATGCCAAACTGAGCATCTTTTACCTGAATAACTATTTTATTTTGCGTTCAAATACATATTCTGAATCTGAAGATAAATCAGACCTAAACGAATATCCGAGTCTGTCAAATTTCTGAATCTCCACCGGATTTTCAATATTATTTTCCGCTATGAATCTGACCATTTCACCACGAGCCATCTTGGCATAGGTACCTTTTGTTACCAATTTATCTCCGGATAACTCACAAAATACAATCGTAATATATCTGTCCTGTGGTGTCAGATACTTTTCTATACATTTTGAGTATTCTTTTGATGCAAGATTAATGATAATCCTACTGTCATCGATTACTAAGCGGTATAACAATTCTCCCCAGTACTCATACAGATTTTTTGCATCTCCAATTCCAACCTTTGCCTGCATTTCAAGACGATAAGGAGTCACACCATCCATTGGTTTTAAAATGCCATAAAACGCAGACAAGATTCTTAAATGATTTTGCAAATACTCAAACTGCTGGTTTTCAAACACAGATGGTGCCATATATTGAAATGCAATCCCTTCATATGCTAAAACAGCCGGAGTAAGCCTGTTATAAAGATCCATATTTTCCAATCTGTTAAAGTTCTGCTCTGCAATCTTGTCATTACATTTCCAGATAGCTTTCAGTTCTTCTTTTGATTTGCTTTTCATCCAGTTTAATACTTCTGCTGTCTTATCAATATAGACAGGCAGTTCAACCGGTGCTAAGTTATCGGTATCTACAATCATCTTTTTTGCAGGTGATAAAATAATCTTCATTATGCCAATTCCTTAAGCATATTTTCAGGATCATCTGCCGCCTTGACTTTATCATTTGCCTTTATAATGATTCCCTGCTCATCAATAAGATATGTAGTTCTTACTACACCCATAGATACTTTTCCATAATTTTTCTTTTCTTTCCAGACATCATATGCTTCAATAACTTTACGCTCCGGATCTGCTAATAGCGTAAATGCCAGTCCGTATTTTTCTTCAAATCTCTTGTGAGACGCTACAGAGTCCTTGCTTACTCCGAGAATAACAGCTCCCTTCTCAGTAAACTGTGGATAACGCTCAGAAAAGCCACATGCCTGCTTCGTACATCCTGGTGTATTATCTTTTGGATAAAAATATAGGATTACTTTTTTTCCTGCATAATCACTTAATTTATGCATTTCTCCATTCTGATCCGGCAATTCAAAGTCCGGTGCTTTTTTTCCTACTTCTAACATATTTTATACCTCCAAATTGATTAAGCTGTTTCCAAAATAAATATCTCTGGATCATTAACAATATTATACATTCCATCCATTACTTCCGACAAGCAGGGAAAGAAAAATAATCAATCCAAATACAAAAGGATGTATCACGATAATTCTTGCAATACCTTGACACATCCTTTCGTGTTGTATTTTTTATTCTTCTTAATGACAGCTATGGTTTCCACATCCATGTTCACCACATGTATGTCCATCCCCATGGAACACGGAAGGTCCAGAATCGTTTGATGGCTTCACGCAAGGATGATGCTCCGGCGATTACCTCCAGGTCATTTTTTCTGGCCTATGCATCCGTCTGCTGTTCCTCAAGCTCCTCATAAAACCGGTAACTGTTCTTACCATTCTGTTTGACATAATACAATGTCTTGTCCGCTCTTATATAATATTCTTCAAAGTTTCCTCCCTGTCTGCACATGCACAGACCGCAGGACAGGGATGCCGGTGAAGTCTCTGCCGTGAGATTTTTTGCCGCACCAAAGCTTTCAAACAGCTTTCTCATCCGCATGTTCATCTCTTCTTCTGATGCCTCCGGCAGATAGAACAGGAATTCATCTCCTCCCAGCCGGCAGACCACTGCGTTCTCCATGCACTCTGTGAGCATTGCTCCTACCAGCCTGAGAGCACAATCCCCCGCCTTATGTCCATAGACATCGTTGATCTTCTTAAGATTATCCATATCGACAAATCCCAGACAGCCATCATGCTCCTGCATTTTCTCAAGGATCAGCTTTTCACCCTTATGACGCATAGGAAGACCCGTCAGATAATCCAGGCTTTCCCTGGCCTCTCTCTGCCTGGCCAGCTCCAGCTCGCGGATGCGGTCCATTGTCTGGATCAGCGTAACGACCAGCAGGACCACCAGTCCGGTTGCGATAAAAATTCCTGACATTGACACCACTCGATACACCTCTGTCACCTCCAGCATGACTGCAATCATGGCAACTACCAGTCCGATCAGCGGAAGCTTGTAATGTTTCGCCGTTCCCTTGATGAGATCCCGGCAAATGGTGATAAATATTGTCAGGAACGTTCCTGCAATCACTAGGTGGGACAAGAACATTGTCGAGATAAAATCTGCGATATTCAGTAGCTGTAAGGACGTGCATAGTACAAAGTTCACACAGGTGATACACTCTGCCACATGATAGGCCTTCCGGTACCTTCCCTGCTGCACACTGTCAATATAGAACATGAGCGGAACCGGGCAGAGCATCACAACGAAGAAGCACATATTCGACAGAATAGAAGCATTGGAAACGAACAGCTGGCGCAGCTTCGATTCTCCCAGCATCCACACTGCTCCCAGAATCATGCACCATCCCAGGTACTCCAGATCAAATCTCGTCTTATATATAATATCAAGCACCAGACTGATGATCAGCACGACCAGTCCGGCAAACAGCATGGTGCAGGCGATCAGAGTTACCATAAAATAGCAGTGGAGTATATATGCCCAGATATCTGATTTGTCCCCACAATATACCGTGTTGACGACACCGGAATACTTGTCGGTAAAGGACTGCAGTTCAATCCGCACTTCCTGCCCCGCATCCTCGCCGGATGTCTCGCAGAACACATACCCACTGGCAGAATTTTTCCCAAAAGGTCTGGTATTCTCCGTATCATACAACGCCCTCAGTTCCCCACCGATGTAAATGCGCACATTCTCCAGAGAGGACCTGATGGCGATTGTATTTTCATGATAATCCTGTGGGAGCACTGACCGGATAACCAGAGGCTCTCCGGCAGGCACATCACATTTGCCCGGAACCGGGATTTCCTCTTTGGTTCCGTCTGCCAGCACCCGGTAAAAGGTTCCGGTATAAGTAATGCTTTCCTCCGTGACCATTTCCCTTATCGGGGTTCTGTCCATGATTTTTCCCCCACTTATGAACAAGTTTATCACAAGCGGCAGGAAAAGCAACTATCCATTTCGCTCTGTAAAATGTTTATGGAAAATTCATTCGACAAATCATGCTTTCCGAGCTAAAATAGGAATGCGATATGATAATTTCATGATCCTATGAAAGGAGACAACATGATATGAAGAATAAAAAATATTCCATCGTTTATAGCAGCTTAACAGGTAATACCAAGGTGCTGGCTGATGCAATCCACGAGGCATTACCTCAGGATGAATGTGAGTATTTCGGTGTGTCCGACACAGTGATCCCTTCTTCCGAACTGCTCTATATCGGATTTTGGACAGACAAGGGAAATGCCGATACCAAGACATTACAGCTATTATCACAGTTAAAGAATAAACAGATTTTTCTGTTTGGAACTGCTGGCTTTGGTGGCAGTGATATCTATTTCCGGAAAATCCTGAATCAGGTTAAGCAGTTCGTTGATGCAAGTAATGTTATCGTCGGAGAGTATATGTGTCAGGGCAGAATGCCACAGTCTGTCCGGGAACGCTACTTAAAAATGAAGGATGCTCCCGATCATCCGGCAAATCTTGATGTATTGATCCAGAATTTTGACTGTGCATTGTCTCACCCTGATGCAGATGACCTGGAGAGACTCAGACAAGCCGTTAGGAACTCATCCTTCTGATAAGACCATAAAATAAGGCAGCCCCACATAGCTGAGTCTACCTTACTCTCTTTATTTAACATTGCTGCCACTGACATATTGCTGCAGAAACTGTTCTTTTCCGCATGGTCTTCCAAAATAATATCCCTGCAGATAATCAACCTTCATTTCTTTCATTTTCAGAAGCCATTCTTTTTCCTCGATGCCTTCTGCGCATATCCTGACGTTAATACTATGTACCATTGGGATGATATTTTTATATAATTCATAATCCCTCGCACTGTTCATCGCCTTGGCAGTAAAATCCCTATCCATTTTCACGTAACTTGGATTCATATCACGGATACAATGAAGATTCGAATATCCTGTTCCAAAATCATCGACCACAAAGGGAATTCCGTTCTTGTCCAGAGTTTTACGAAATTTACAGAACGAAGGTGTCATATCCATAAATCCGCTTTCTGTCATTTCAACACATAAGCATTCCGGCTGTAATGAATATTTTTGAATTGCATCCAGAATATCCCGCTCCACATTGCCTTGCAGAATCTGAACATAGGATACATTTACATTCATCCGGAAGTCAGGAATATATTTCTGCATTTCACAGCACATTGCTGCAGCTTCGTTCAAAATATATCTTCCAGCGGGAATGATCAATCCGGTCTCTTCCAATAATGGGATAAACTCCATCGGTGAAACAAACTCCCGCCCTTCTTCCGTTATCATGGAAAAACGCATCAGTGCCTCTGCTCCAATGATCTGTTCGGACTGACAGTCCACGATCGGCTGGTAGTATACTTCAAAGCCATCATAATGGTTCACAATAGCATTACGAAGTGTTGCTATGATTCTTCCTTTTCGTAAAAAGACCTCATAGTCATCCTGGTCAAAAATATAGAATCCATTTTTACCCATGCTTTTTGCCTGTTTCAAGGCAAATTCAAACTTTTTGCGGCATTCTTCGATTCCCTCACAAAAGGTTGCTGCATCTATAACACCAATCGAAATAGAAAATATAGCTTCATAATTTTCGGCTACTATGAAATTACGAAGTTTATCTGTAATCTTTTCTTTCAGTGCCACAGCGTCTTCTGCAGAGGAAGCTTCCAAATCCACGATCACATACTGATCCGCAACCAGATGGTAAAGCCTTTGATTATCAGAAAGACAGCTCTCCATGCAGTCGGCAACACTTTTTAAGATATAGTTACCATAATCCGCTCCTCTGGAACTATTGATTGCTCCGAAATCATCAATTCCTATATGCATAAGAAAACCCTTGGAAATGGGTTCCTTTTGTGCACGCAGGTAAGCAAGGAATTCCGGCTCGCCAAGCAGTCCTGTGACATTATCGGCTCTTCTCCTGTTGCCGGTCTCATTCAGACACCCGACCAGATACTCTGCCTTTCCCTGCTGATCAATGATCACGATACCACGGCAGTTAATCCAGACCGGCATACCGTCTTTATCAAGCCACCTGTAATGAAGATTATGTACATTTTCTCTTCCTTCGCATATATCCGCAAGATGCTTTGCAAGCATCCTGCGGTCTTCCTCATATACTACCTTCATAACTTCATTTGCAGCATCTGTCAGAACATTTTTCGACATATTAAACCGTTTCACAGCTGACTGTGAAATCTCAAAGGTATTATTCTGCAAATCAAATATATACAGGTAATCATCCATACATCCTGTAATGATCTCAAATAAGATTTCTGCTGTCTGCTCTCCAAACACTCTAAATATATCATTAATCACAACAAGAACCTTCCTTCCGACAACTTCACTCTATTCCTGCCATTTTCTAGAATAGCTTAAAGATATTCACACGGTCATGCATCTTGGATGCTCCCTCTGCCAGATTAATACTAATCGCAGTATTCTCTTCGGAGGATGCAGCATTGCCCTGTACTACGCCGGACAGCTGTTCAATTCCCTGGCCAATCTGCTCCAAGGACTCTGCCTGGGAGTTGGCTTTCTCCATGGTGTTCTCTGCAAGCTCTGCAAAGGACTCCATATCTGCAATGATCTGATTGAATGATTCTGCTGTTGTTCTTGTAATCATATTGCCCTTTTCGATTTCCACTAAGGTCTTATCGATCAGATCTCTTGTATTTACAGCAGATTTTGCACTGTCTGCTGCCAGCTTGCCGATCTGATCTGCCACTACTGCAAATCCTCTTCCTGCTTCTCCTGCTCTGGCAGCTTCAATGGAAGCATTCAGGGATAACAGATTGGTCTGGGATGCAATATCCTCGATATCTGTGATAATATTACCGATCTCCTTGGAGATTTCTGTAATGTGCTCCATTTCCTTCAGCAGATCGTTCATTTTTTCTTTTTCTTCATTCGCTTTATTTGCAGAGGCTTTTACACGTGCAGATGCACTCTGTGTTTCCTTCGCCGTATTTGCCGCCAGATCCACGACCGTATCAATGGTGGCATTCAATTCCTCGATGACTCCTGCCTGCTCTGTTGCACCGTCCGCCAGGGATTTTGATGCATTTTCCACCTCGGATGAATTCGATGATACCTGTTCTGCCAGATTGCTGATCTCAGTCAGGGTACTGTTAAACCGTTTCAGAATATACAGCAGTGATGCCTTCAATTCCGAGAAATCTCCTAGGAAATCTGTAATATCATCACCATTTCTGGTCAGGTCACCCTGCGCTATTGCCTTTACCTCCACAGAGATCTCGCTGACATAATCTGCCAGAATACCCATGGCTTCTTTCAGATTCCTGATGGTATCGCCAAGCTCATCCTCAGACTCATAGGTAAGCATTTCTACATTAGACAGTTCGCCCTTACGCAGGCTGGCAACTGCTGCCTCTATCTGTTCTACCGGCTCGGTAATGGAATTGGTAATGATCTTTCCGATCAGTGTCGTCACTACAGCAATCGCAAGACCTGCTGCCACGATCACGACAAATATGATGATGGTGCATACATTGGCCATGGTCTTTGCCCGGTCTAATTCTGCCTGGAACGCATCACTTAATTTAGTTAATTTCTCAGCAAATGACTTATAGTCTTCATACACCTCTCCGGTCATCAGTTTCGATGCTTCCTGCTGTTTACCCTCACGGCTCAACTTCAGGATTTCATCTGAAGCATCTCTGTATGTTTCCCATGCAGCGCTTGCTGCTTTGTAATCATCCTGTCCTTTTTGAGCATCACTGTCTGCGGACATGATTGCATCCAGATTCACACTGGTATCCTGGATCTAACTCTCCAGCTTCTGGATTTCTTCTTCACAGGAGTTCATGACTGCATCATCTGATTCTACCAGATGCTGATACTGTTTGATTCTGTATTTCGCAGTCATTGTCTCTAAATCCTGCAGATATTCCAATGACGGAGACCAGACCTCCGTAATCTTCTCTATATTTGAACGGATCACTAATGTCGAGATCAGTGCCACGAACACTAAAAATAATGTCATAACAAGCACTGTCATTCGATATACTTTTAATTTTCCTGCAACCTTTAAGTTAGCTATACGCTTTTTAATCTTTTCCATGATAGTTTTCCCTTCCTTTGTAAATTATTGATCTTTTATCACATTTGTTTGTCCATAAACATTTATAAGATAGCATACTTTATTGAGAAAATCTATTAAAAAAAGTATTAAATTATTTTCTACGGTAATTTTTCATATCTAAAGTAGCAAATCGTTACCTTTACTTTGAAAAATATCAGTAAAAATATATCCACTTATAAGATTGTCCTTACAAGTGGATATTTCTTTTTAGCTTATTTTTTTGCAACCGTAATTAAGTAATGATGGTAGTATAACAACCTCATTTGAAGGTATTTGTTCCAATCCGAGCAAGACAAAGAAATCCTTTGGGATTTTAACGCAATCACTCTTCCCCTTTATGTCCTATTTCTAATTTGGATAAAACGTACATATTTCATGATAATTTTTGCCTTTATATTTATATGTTACCTCTACTGTAGCATAACTTCCATCTGCACATATTTTAGGTGTACTTGCTTTCATTTTTGATACTCCTGTTGCTAACGAGCCGCATATTTCTACATTTGATATTCCCACTATCTGGCCATATGAATCTTGAATCTGTAATGTTGCCCGTACACACACTCTATCAGAAGGACTCCAAACATCTTTTGTAATTATTAATATAGTTCTTGCGTTTCCTTTTTCTATATCCCATGCCTCATTTTCATTCTGTAATACTTCTTTTGCATTTACTGGCATACTCCCCAATATTGCCAATACTATCACACAACAAATTACTTTTTATTCTATACATCTTTTTTAACCTCCTTTGTAATCTCTACTTCCTCTACGCCCGGTATCCATGCATTTTTCCATAATACCCGGTGTCCCAAATACCAGATTTGAATATGTTGTCCTTCTTTAATATCTTTAAAACTTCCGGCACTTCCATCCGGTAATGTTACCGGGATTGCATCATCTTGCGCCAGACGATATACCTTTCCGGGATTTTTTCCATTTGCATCTGTCTCTCTTACATAAATCACCTCACCCTTCGATTCAACCACTGCATTCATGCATAAATGATATTCTAAAATATAATTTTTCTGAATGTTCTCTACACTGTATCCGATTAAAACTCCAAATAGCACAAACAGAATACACAACACCCACCGGTACTTTCGTATCTGTCTTTTTTTCTCCCGTTTTGCAATATCTATAGTATCCTTTACCAGCTCATTTACCGTATGCTCTGCCCTGCCAGCCTCTTCTCCCCGGATAATATCAGCAACATCCACCTGAAATACCTGTGCCAGCTCCTCCATTAATTCAATATCTGGAAATGAGATTCCGCGCTCCCATTTCGAAACTGCTTTGTCTGAAATATGAAGCTGTTCTGCAAGCTGCATTTGTGTCCAGCCTTTCTTTTTCCGAAGGTTTCTGATATATTCGCCTGTTTTTTCTTTATCCATACCCATCCTCGTCCGTTTGCCGGACTTCTTCTCCTCCCTGATATTTTGATACCTTTATTCTATATGAATTTCGATATTTTTGCACTCTACTCCTGGTTTAGTGCGTATAAAAAATGCAGGATTCAAGGTTTTCCCTCTCTTCCTGCATTGCCTGCTTTTTGATTATCTCTCCAAACCTCGTCCATTTCCGATTTGTGCCTCCTATTTTTCAGACTGTAATTTCAATTTGGTTATCTTCGAACGCAACAATACAACTTTCATAATAACCATCTCCAGTCTTTCTTGGACCGCTGACAACTTTATAACCATCCGCCCTTAACTCTGCAGTCAAAGCATCAACCTTTTCTTTGCTGCCTACGCTAAAAGCAATGTGCGCATATCCGGTACGAGTAAGCTCTTTGGGACAATCCGACATTTCTGGTTTATTCATAATCTCTATGCGTGTATCATCATCAAATGAAAGAAAATAAGAGCGGAAATCCGTCTGAAAATTATGATATCCATCGTTTGATTTTGCATCAAAATATTTCACAAAAAAATTTCTTGCTTCTTCCAGATTATTTACATATAATGCAAATGGTGCAATCCTCACAAGCAGGAAGTTAACTGATACTATCATAAAATCTTTGCAACACAATCGCCAACTCTTCCGGGGCTTCTATGTTTGCTTCATGACCTGTTTTCATAAGTTCATGGAAGTAGGAATTGTTCAGATAATGGCAAAGTTCTTTTGAAGTTTTTTTGTTTGCATTGTCCTTCTCTCCACAAACGATTAATACCGGACAAGACACCTTATGCAGTGAGTCACTGAAATCTAATTCAGCCATCGTACCACATAGTTTAATAACATCTGCTTTTTTGAAGCCCATTTTATTGAATGCCGAATTCGGCATAAGATGAAACAATATATTCTGAACTTTCAATAATTTTCGGGGCATTTTATATTGTGCTGCAATTAATACGAGTGCCTTTACTTTATCCGGGTGGTCTATCGCATAATTAAGTGCCAGAACAGCTCCTAGAGAAAGCCCACACAAGACAATTTCTTCGTTCTCCTTGTCGCATTCTGATGAGAATGCTGAATATAATTCCTTATATGTAGCAGATTTCCTTTCTAACAGCTCTGATAAACTCAAACTGCAACTGCTTTTCGATACTTTCGTTTCTTTTATTACTCTATTCCAACTGTCTGGTTTTTGCCCTAGTCCATGCAAATATAAATACTTCATATATTGTCACTCCGTCAAATTTTGATTTCTATTTTTGTTTCCATAGCATAGTGTATTCTTTTTCACCAGTAGCTTCATCCAAACCTTTACATTGAATAATGAACCCTTCTCTTTGGTAAAAAGAAATTGCTCTGGCATTCTTCTGGTATACATTTAATTGTAATCTATCTTTTTTATCCTTAATATAATTCAATAAAAGCTTACCTATGCCACATGACTGCATTTCTTCAGGAACAAAAATACCTTCAATATATTCATTATTTAGTCCTACAAATCCTTGTATCATCTTATCCACTTCAAACACATAGACTTCGGATTGTGACATCATTTCTTTCACTAATTCATAATTACTTTTCCAGTATTGATTGGAAATAAAATAATGCGTTTTCAGATTTGTCTTTAACCATATGTCAGCAACTCTATCGATATCTCCGTTCAGCAACTTTCTAATCATAACAAATATTCTCCACAACTACATCCTTTCTGCTTTTCTCTTTTTTCATTCTATCACAAGCTCACCATTAATCATCAATTTTTTGATATTTTTTCTTTTTCCCACTGTAAAACAGCCTCTGAGCGTTTCTATAGGCTTTGATGTCCGGGCAGCCTTCGGGTTGCCTTTACATAGTTTCCACTTTCAAAAAATAAAAAAATTTGTGTTTTTGAAAGTGGGTGCCTATATAAAAACAATCACGAGAGCAAAATATATCGATAGAATCATTGAACTGAATGGCACTCCTGACATCAAGATTATCTTCATCGACTTCATGGATTTGGCGTATGAAAAAAATCAAGGAATAACATTCCTTACACGCCTATGTGTAAGAACATTATCAGGAAGGCAAAACGAACTATATAAAGGAGTCTTCCTGAAAACATACAAAAACTATATAACATAGGGCATGAATGATTTTTTCTCCATCAAACTGGAATTTGTAATTACATTCCATACATATTGGCATTCTTTACAATCACTCTATCTCCTTTTTCTAATTGTTCCTTAGAAACTCCTCTTAACCCAAGTCCAACATGCTCTGTTTTATATCCACAACCATTTGATTTTCGTTCTTTTGTATGTATATCGATGGTAGTAATTATAGTCTCTAATACACCTCCATTTGTTTTATAAACGCACGCATTTTCTCCTTCTCTACACATTCCTGCTGATATGTTTCCTGTGGCAACTGTTCCAACCCCCATAATTGTAAATACATCATCAATAATCAATTCAAAGTCTTCTTTTAAACATAATGGAACATCTAATCTGTTCATATACTCTTTTTCTTGCTCTTTTTTGCTTTTACCAAATAATCCCATAGTGTTTCTCCTTTATAACTCCCGATTGTTTTAATTCTTCTCAGTTCCACCTTCTTGCCCTTCGGACAAGAAGTATCCCTCGCTCAAAGAGCTCGGTCAATTATAAGTTGTTATTTCAATGCTTTTTTATCATTTTCTTTTTCATCATATTATGTTCAAACTCAACCCATGCGATTTCAGAAAATAGAACTATCATATAAATAACCACCTGAACCACAACGCCATCCAGCTTTTTAATAAAATATCCAAAAACAGCTTGTGTAATAAATAGCACACAACCAAAAATAATAAAATTTCTGCCATGTCTATGGTTCCATTCCGTAACATTTGTCAGTTCCTCTTTACGAAGTGGTTTCTCTCCCGTATTTATTGATACTGGTTTTTCAGACCTATACTGCATAATTCCAAGTATAATAAAAATAAGTGAAACCAATAATGAAATTACCAAATAAATAATTGTAGCAGCCATGTCTATTCCTCCAATTCAGCCTCTGCTTCCACTCTCTCTGCTTCTGCCCTCTCCGACTCTGTCTGTTTCTTATTCTTCGCATTCTCCATATGCCGGCAAAGGAGTTATTCTTGAATTATAAGATGCACAGTGGGACAATCCTGTGTACCTCCTATGTTTTGATACCTCTATTAGATATCAGAACGGTCGTTGCCACAAGCAACACAAATTAACTTTTTCGTTTTTGCCGCAGTAAACTGGATGACCGGTCCGGAAATGAGGATTGTTACTATGGTGCATATGCCAAATTTTCCACCCAGCATAACACCTGTCACAACCATCACGACATCCAGTACCATTCGTACAATTTTTACCTGCCAGTTGTTCTTCTCTGCAAGAGAAAAAGTCAGTGCCTCATAGGAACCCCGCCCCAGGGAGGCTGCCGCATAAAAGCCAGTTCCTATGGCAAAAAGCACAATTCCAAATAACATGATAAGTGCATTCACCCATATATGCGTACTGTACACATGTGCATTTGCAAACAAATCTACACAAAGGCTATATACAATCTGATAAAGTATCGTGCCGATATGTATCTGTGACCTGTCATAGAAAAACGCAAATACAATCATAACTATGGCTACTATCATGGATGCCATACCGATGCTTACATGAAATGTTTTTGAAATTCCCTGCCATAATACCGCAAGGGTGGCACCACCAAATCCCGCATACAGCGCCAGCGTAATGCCATATGCCGCAACGACTGAACCAGCCACTATAATAATTAATTTTATTGTCCACTCCAATTTACTCATGTCATTCCGTTTTTCCATTCCATTCACTTATCATATTCCAACATCTATCCAATTTACACTTCCAAAATTTTACACTGTTCAAGTCCCGCACTCCAAAACTCCTCAATCGGCATACCTTTCACCTGACAGATAATGCTTGCATTCATCGCACCATGTCCCACAATCAGGATATCCTTACCTTCCTGTAGCTGCGGGTCTATCACTTCCTTCAAAAATGCTCCGGTTCTTGCAAAGAGTTCCTCCCAGGTTTCTGCTCCACCTATCGATTCGTGATATTCTCCCGGCTTTTGAAACAAAATATTAATCGGGCAATCCGGAATAGCAAAGCTGTTTTCGATTCCCTCATAATCGCCAAAACTCATTTCCATCAGCCGTTCGTCTTTTATTATTGGAATTTTCCGGGTTTTTAACACAATTTGTGCTGTCTCAACAGCCCTTATCAACGGAGAACAATAACACACATCTATGTGCAAATCCTTATACTCTTCCCATGCTTTTTCCGCCATCAGGCGTCCTTCTTCATTTAATGGGATATCCGTTCTTCCCTGTATTTTATGTAATGCATTCCATTCCGTTTTTCCATGCCGCATAATATATAACATTTTGAATTTCTCCTAAAATCATAGTTTTTAACTTATCTTTCTGTTTAATAAGCCCCACAAACTCAGGAAACCTATTGCAGCACCAAGCACCACTCCGGCTACTTTCATTAATTCATTGTTCCTAAATTTTTTATCTGGAAGAATGCCCGCTTTATTATAAGAATATTTTATATGATCTGTGGTATATGCAGTTATGGTATCTCCCACTTTATATTCTGCATATACACTTTCCGGCACCTGCATCCGCTTATTATATTCATTCGTTTTGCCATCATGATAATAGAAGAAATAATTTTGAGAAATGGCATTATCCGCCGTAGCATCTTCACTCTTTTTATCCGTTATCACAACATCTTCTCTATCATAATCTTCTCCTAATACCATATCTTCCATTTGCCTGTGAAGTGCCTTCGACGTCAAAAATACGTTTAACCAGACCGCCAGAAAAGCTATGCTTAAAGCAGCAAAACAACTCCAGAACAGAACTTTCTTCTGCTTTCCGGTTAATCGTTCTTTTTGTTTCTGATGCTTCGCCAATTTGTTGCTCATGCTGTAATTCTCACATTCTTTCTAATCGTCTTACTTATCATACTTTTCCAGGAAATACGTTGCCTTATCTTTATCTATCTGCAGTTCCTCCTGCAGCAATAAAATAATTTCCTTCTCTGACTTTCCGAATCTGCGTCCAAGTTTTATAACTTCCTTCGCTTTTCCTACTATTTCGCCCTCTTCCAGACCTTCTTTTCTACCTTCCTCTTCGCCCTGTTTCCGAATTCTTTCTTCTCTCTCAAAGCTCTTCATATATGCAAGACCTACCTCTCCATCCCGCTTGACTGCTGTTACCATCCGGTGTAACTTTTTCAGTTTCTCGGTGGAAGCATTCTCTACGGATGAATGTTCCATGTAATGCAGTAGCTGTTTTAATTCCTCCGGCGGATTTCCTTCACTTCCTCTTGTATACAAAAATATGGTCTGTGCCCCATCTTCATACTTTAACTCCGGCACTTCTACACAGCAGTTCTTAACGGTATACACCATACGATTCAGTCCAAAGGGGTCATAGGTTGTAATGAAAATAACAACAACATTCCGAAGACTTCCATAGGTTTCGCCCGATGGTAAATTTCCGGCATCAATTTTTGCATGATAAAACCGGACTCTTCTTGGTAATGCTGCCATCTCGTTCTTCCCATCATTCTGATCCGGTTCTATATCAAAGATTTCACCATTCTCTTCATCCAGATATACATCCAGCCGGATTCCGTGGGTTTCTGTATTCTCTCCGCAAAAGAAACGCTGCGGCACTACCGTAAGCTTTCCTATCTGTCGATGCAGAATGCATTCCAAAATATACCTCGCTGACTGTTCCCCATAAATTTTGTGACTGGTTAAGCTGTTTACTAGAAAGTCATCCACCAGATTCAGTTCTTCTAAAGTTCTCATTTTTCCTCCTTTTCCCATAATGCAGTGAAAAGCAGGATTGCATATATCTCATGTTTTCCTAAACTTCCGCCTATTCAATGCACTATGCGTTTATTAATTGTAATTAGAATTTAAAAGCATAGAATTCATTGAATTGATACTAGAAATTTAGACTGGCTTTCGCCATTCGAAAATCAGAATATATGCTTTGTGTTGATTGTAACAAATAAGCCCATTGAATACAAGTAAATTTTTTCCGGCAGACATAACCCGAAAACATAATCTATAGCAGTCTTGTGGAAGAGCAGAATTGATTTGCTTGAACAGAAAAAGACAGCCGCCCTGCCGGGCTGCTGCCTCTTTCTGTTTTTATGCTTATGCTCTTATTTCTTAATTTTATTCTGCTTTGTCATCTACTGTAACAGTGATTTTGTTCAGGTGCCAGATATCATCCACATATTCCTGAATCGTACGGTCAGATGAGAATTTGCCGGAAGCTGCAATATTTAAGATTGCTTTTCTAGCCCATTCTTTTTCATCTGCATATGCAGCATTAATCTTCTTCTGTGCTTCCACATAAGAACGGAAGTCTGCCAGAATAAAGTAAGTATCTGCGTACTGTGTGCACTGTGTATTCAGCAGTGAGTTGTAAAGGTCACGGAACAATTCCGGATCATTTGGTGAATAAAATCCGTTGATTAACTGCATCAGAACTTTACGGACATCCTGATCATTGTTGAAAATCTGCATTGGGTCATAATCGCGTTTCTGCTCATGAGCAATCACTTCGTCAGAGCTCATACCGAAGATAAACATGTTTTCTTTGCCGACTTCTTCTGCCATCTCAACGTTTGCACCATCCATGGTTCCGATAGTAAGCGCTCCATTCAGCATGAACTTCATATTACCGGTTCCGGAAGCTTCCTTACTTGCGGTAGAAATCTGCTCGCTGACATCTGCTGCTGCAAAAATAATCTCTGCATTGGATACCTTGTAGTCTTCGATAAATACAACCTTAATCTTTCCGTTGATAGACTTATCATTGTTGATGACATCTGCAACAGAGTTGATTAATTTGATGGTAAGTTTTGCATTGCGGTAGCCTGCTGCTGCTTTTGCTCCGAAAATGAAAGTTCTTGGAATAAATTCCATATCCGGATGCTCTTTTAATTCATTGTAAAGATACATTACATGAAGAATATTTAAGAGCTGGCGTTTGTACTCATGCAGACGTTTTACCTGTACATCAAAGATAGAACGAGGATTTACTTCAATTCCGTTGTGTTCTTCGATATAAGATGCAAGACGCAGCTTATTCTGGTATTTGATATTTAAGAATTCCTGCTGAACCTTTTCATCATCTGCATAGAACTCTAATCTCTTGATGCGGGAAAGGTCTGTAATCCAGTCTTTTCCAACATATTTGGTTACCCAGTCTGCAAGTAATGGATCACCATGCATTAAGAAACGACGCTGTGTAATACCATTGGTCTTATTATTAAATTTCTCCGGGAACATCTCGTAGAAATCTTTTAATTCCTGTTTCTTAAGGATTTCTGTATGAAGTGCCGCTACACCATTTACAGAATATCCTGCACAGATTGCCAGATGAGCCATTTTTACCTGACCATCATATACAATTGCCATCTTCTCAATCTTATGGTTGTCTCCAGGATATTTCTGCTGGATTTCCAGTACAAAACGACAGTTAATTTCTTCTACAATCTGGTAAATTCTAGGAAGCAGTCTTGAGAAAATCTCGATTGGCCATTTCTCTAATGCTTCTGCCATGATGGTATGGTTGGTATATGCACAGCATTTTGTTGTAATATTCCATGCATCCTCCCACTCTAAGCCTTCTTCATCCAGTAAGATACGCATTAACTCTGCAACTGCTACGGTTGGATGGGTATCATTCATCTGGAATACTGCTTTTTCAGGAAGCATATGGATGTCTGGATGATTCTTCTTAAATCTTGCAATAGCACGCTGCAAGCTGGCAGATACAAAGAAGTACTGCTGTTTTAAACGAAGCTCTTTTCCTGCGATATGGTTATCATTCGGATAGAGAACTTCTACTAAGTTCTTTGCAAGGTTTTGCTGTTCGATTGCACGATGATAATCACCTTTATCAAAGGAATCCAGCTCGAAGCATTCCATTGGCTCTGCATCCCAGATCATCAATGTATTTACTACATTATTGTTATAACCTACGATTGGCATATCATAAGGAATTGCTTTTACAGACTGATAGCCTTCCTGTACGAATCTGGTTCTTCCATCTGGCTGTGCCTCTGCACGTACATATCCACCAAATTTTACTTCGAAATTGTATTCCGGACGTTTTAATTCAAATGGATATCCATTCTGTAACCAGTTATCCGGCTCTTCTACCTGATAACCATTTTCTATTTTCTGACGGAACATTCCATAATGGTAACGGATTCCACAACCATATGCCGGATAGCCCAGAGTTGCCAAAGATTCCATAAAGCAGGCAGCAAGTCTTCCCAGTCCACCATTTCCAAGCGCCGGGTCCGGCTCCTGATCCTCTATGGCATTTAAGTTGATTCCCATTTCCTCTAAAGCTTCTTTCACTTCATTGTATACCGTTAAGTTAATCAGGTTATTGCCTAATGCACGGCCCATTAAGAACTCCATGGACATATAGTATACAATCTTTGGATCTGCTTTATCAAATTCCTGCTGGGTTGCAAGCCACTGGTCAATGATTACATCTTTTACAACGTAGGATACTGCCTGGAAAATTTCCTGCTCGCTTGCTTCATCCATTGTCTTACGATAGAGGTATTTTACGTTCTCAACTACCTCTTTTTTGAAGGTTTCCTTTTCAAACATTTTGCTTTTCATAATGTTCTCCTTTTGTTTCGATTCCGGTGTTTTTTGTGCAAAAAGGGAGCAAGCCACTGTCGGCTCCGCTCCCTTATCTTTATTCTGCTTATTTCTTTTCCACGCCAAGCACAACCGTTTCACCATTAATGTTCCATTCTTTCTGATATCCGCTCACCGTATCAGCCACAACACTCTCAGCCAGAACTTCTTTTGCAATTTCATCTCCATATTTTGCGAAGATGTCTTTTACTTTCTGATCTGCCTTATAAGAAACAGTAATTTTATCCATTACTTCAAATCCTGCTTCCTTACGCATTGTCTGGATTTTGCTGATTAATTCTCTTACCATTCCTTCCTCTAAAAGTTCCGGAGTAAGGTTCGTATCAAGAACTACGGTCACTTCATTATCACCTTCTGTCATGTAACCTTCCTGCTGTGTCATGGTGATAAGTAAATCCTCTTCATATAATACAACTTCGTCGCTTATACTGTCAAGTTTCAGTGCACCTGTGCTCTTAAGCTCAGCCATTGCCTTGTTGCCGTCTAATTCTGCAAGTGCTTTCTGAATCTGACCTAAATATTTACCGAATTTCGGTCCAACGGTACGAAGCTGTGGTTTGAAGGTATAGCTAGTATATGCACTGACATCCTCTGTAAATGTCACTTTCTTTACATTCAGCTCATCTTCGATAATCTCTGTAAAGTATTCGGATAATTCAAATGGTGCTTTTACAAACATATTTCCAATCGGCTGACGGTTCTTGATATTTGCAGTATTTCTGCAGGCACGGCCCATAACAACGATTTTCAATACTTCGTCCATATTTTTCTCTAATTCACTGTCTATCCAGCTCTCGTTTGCCACCGGATAGTCGCAAAGATGGATGCTTTCCGGCGCACTCTTGTCGATGCTGCATACCAGGTTCTGGTAAATTTCTTCTGTCATGAAAGGAATCATCGGCGCTGCTACCTTGCATACAGTTACCAGTGCAGTATAAAGAGTCATATATGCATTGATTTTATCCTGCTCCATGCCCTTTGCCCAGAAACGCTCACGACAACGTCTTACATACCAGTTACTCATCTCATCTACAAATTCATCCAGTGCTCTTGCAGCTTCCGGAATACGATAATTACCCAGATTATTATCTACAGTCTTAATCAGTGTATTGAGTTTGGAGAGAAGCCATTTATCCATAACAGAAAGTTTCTCATAATCCAGTGTATATTTGGTTGCATCAAATTCATCAATATTTGCATACAACACGAAGAATGCATAAGTATTCCAAAGTGTTCCAAGGAATTTACGCTGTCCTTCCTGTACTGCCTTTCCATGGAAACGGTTTGGCAGCCATGGTGCAGAATTGATGTAGAAATACCAGCGGATTGCATCTGCTCCGTAAGTCTCTAATGCATCAAACGGGTCAACGGCATTTCCTTTGGACTTACTCATCTTCTGTCCATTTTCATCCTGTACATGTCCCAATACGATAACATTTTCATATGGTGCTTTATTAAATAATAAGGTAGACTCTGCCATCAGGGAATAGAACCATCCACGGGTCTGGTCTACTGCCTCGGAAATAAACTGTGCAGGGAACTGCTGTTTAAAGAGGTCTTCATTTTCAAATGGATAATGATGCTGTGCAAATGGCATTGCTCCTGAGTCAAACCAGCAGTCAATTACTTCCGGTACACGATGCATTTCGCCGCCACAATCCGGGCACTTGAAGGTTACTGCATCAATGTATGGACGATGTAATTCTACTTTGGCATCATCCGGGTTACCACTGCGCTCTGCTAATTCTGCACGGCTTCCGATACACTCCTGATGTCCACAGGAACACTCCCATACAGGAAGCGGAGTTCCCCAGTAACGGTTACGGGAAATACCCCAGTCCTGAATATTTTCAAGCCAGTCACCGAAACGTCCTTTTCCGATAGATTCCGGAATCCAGTTTACGGTATTGTTATTGCGGATCAAATCCTCTTTTACAGCGGTCATCTTAATGAACCAGGATTCTCTTGCATAGTAAATCAGCGGAGTATCACAACGCCAGCAGTGTGGATATTCATGTTCAAATTTTGGTGCATCAAAGAGCAGTCCTTTTTCTTCCAGGTCTTTTAATACCATTGGGTCTGCTTTCTTTACAAATACACCGGCATATGGAGTTTCTTTGGTAAGTTCTCCTTTTCCGTCTACTAACTGGACAAATGGAAGGTCATATCTACGGCCAACCTGGGCATCGTCTTCACCAAATGCAGGTGCGATGTGAACGATACCGGTACCATCTGTCATGGTTACATAAGTATCACAGGTTACATAGTAGCCTTTCTTATGCTGTTTCTCACAGATTTCCTTTGCGCAGTCAAATAATGGCTCATATTCCTTGTACTCTAAGGACTTTCCTGGGAAAGTATCCAATACTTCATATGCTTTTACGCCATTTTCTTCATCCGCAAATTTGCCAAGTACCTTATCTAACAGTGCTTCTGCCATATAATAAGTATATCCGTCAGCAGCTTTTACTTTACAGTAAGTCTCGTCCGGGTTTACACAAAGTGCAACGTTAGATGGAAGTGTCCATGGAGTTGTGGTCCATGCCAGGAAATATGCATCTTCTCCGATTACTTTGAATCTTACGATTGCGGAACGTTCTTTTACCGTCTTATATCCCTGTGCTACTTCCTGGGAAGAAAGCGGAGTTCCACATCTCGGGCAGTAAGGAACAATCTTGAAACCTTTGTATAACAGCTTCTTATCCCAGATTTTCTTAAGAGCCCACCACTCAGATTCAATGAAATTATCATCATAGGTTACATATGGGTTTTCCATATCAGCCCAGAATCCAACGGTTCCTGAAAAATCTTCCCACATTCCTTTGTATTTCCATACGGATTCCTTACATTTCTTGATGAATGGCTCCATACCATATTCTTCAATCTGCTCTTTTCCGTTTAAGCCTAAAAGCTTTTCTACTTCCAGCTCTACCGGAAGTCCATGGGTATCCCATCCGGCTTTACGTGGGACATATTTGCCCTTCATGGTCTGGTATCTTGGAATCATATCCTTGATAACACGGGTTAATACATGACCGATATGTGGCTTGCCATTTGCTGTTGGCGGTCCATCATAGAAAGTATAGGTCTCGCCTTCTTTCCGGTTCTCCATACTTTTCTTAAAAATGTCATTTTCTTTCCAGAATTTTACGGTCTGTTTTTCTCTGTCCACAAAATTCAGATTTGGGGAAACTTTTTCGTACATGTTAGTCCTCCTTTAAAATTTTCAGTTTCTCGCTAGCCGCGTAAAAAAGAATGTGCCTTGGCACATTCTCGCGCCTGCGGCGGTCGCTTGCGACATCTACCTTATACGCCGCAGTGTGCATCCTCGCGGAGCGTTTTTTACTTTACAGGAAAGCAATTTCCTGTAAAGTAAAAAAGGCGCCGTCCTGTAATAAGGACGCGCGCCTGTCGTTTCTAACCACCTTGTTACAACATACTTGAAGCTTACAGCTTCGCATATACGTTCCCGTAACGGGGGAAATCCGTCAGTTTCTACTAACGCAGCTTTGCCTGTTCGAACTGCAACTTGGAAGTGATTTTCATTTTCCATTTACTCATGCCGGTTTCCACCTGCCCCGGCTCTCTTTGACTTTCCATGGAAAACTACTCTCTTCGTCATCGTCTTTTCATATTCTTAATAAGTATAGAACCTGTATTTTTAAATGTCAATTCCTATTTTCAAATTTTCTATATCTACAGATGCTGCCACCGGGAGTTCTTACAGATTTCTGGCAGCTTCTTACAAATACTGAACAACACAAAACGAGGCGGCATCCTTCCGGATACCGCCTCTCGTTTATGTAGGAAACCCGCAATGAGTGTTTCTTATATTTCATTTACAATATGTCTCTTACAGGATTCTCTTAATCCATCCTTCTGGAGCTTCGATACGTCCCATCTGGATTCCGGTCAGAGTATCATAAAGTTTCTTGGTTACAGGTCCCATTTCTTCCATTCCACTTGGGATTAAGATTTCTTTACCGTGGTCAACAATCTTTCCGATTGGGGAAATAACTGCTGCTGTTCCGCAAAGTCCTGCCTCTGCGAAGTCTTTTACTTCATCGAAGTATACTTCTCTGTGTTCTACTTCCATTCCAAGATAATGTTCTGCAACATATACCAGTGAACGACGTGTAATAGATGGCAGAATAGAATCTGACTTCGGTGTAACCAGTTTATTATCCTTGGTAACGAAGATGAAGTTTGCTCCACCTGTCTCTTCTACCTTAGTTCTTGTCTTAGGGTCTAAGTACATATTCTCATCAAATCCGTCTGCATGTGCAGTTACGATTGCATGAAGACTCATTGCGTAATTCAGACCAGCTTTGATATTACCGGTTCCGCAAGGTGCTGCACGGTCATAGTCACTGACACGGATGGTAATTGGCTTTGCGCCACCCTTGAAATATGGTCCTACCGGTGTACAGAACATACGGAACTGATATTCATCCGCTGGTTTTACACCGATTACAGGATTTGTTCCCATCATGTATGGTCTGATGTAAAGTGTTGCACCGGAACCATATGGTGGAACATATGCTGCATTTGCTTCTACTACCTTCTGTACTGCATCTACAAAACGCTCTTCCGGGAATACCGGCATTTCCAGTCTGCGTGCTGAATCTGCAAGACGGCTTGCATTTAAGTCAGGTCGGAAAGTAACGATATGTCCATCCTCTGTTGTATATGCTTTCAATCCTTCAAATACGGTCTGTGCATACTGGAATACACCCGCGCATTCATTCAATACAATATCTGCATCATCGGTTAAAGCTCCCTCATCCCATGCTCCGTTTTTGAAATTTGATACATATCTCTTATCGGTCTTTACATAACCGAATCCAAGATTAGACCAGTCTAAGTCCTTCTTTTCCATAATAACATCCTCCATTCATTTGTCGCAAATAGATGTTATAACCTGGTGTTATAGCTTTCTATTGTTCTATGTTTTTTCATTATTTTAGTCCTATAAAAGCTATTTGTCTAGTATTTTTTTCTAGGAATACATAATTTTCTCACTGCCAAACATTTTCGCCAGTACCGTTGATAAAATACCGGTATAAATAAGGTTGCTGACAAGACATGCCACAATATTGATTCCGCTGTAGGAGAAATCAAAAATTCCGGTCATGCCCTGCACACTGTTATAGAAAGGAATCAGATACCAGTAAAATTCCTTCGATGCTCCGCTTCCAAGCATGGATGTAATGGAAATTACCATTACCACAACCATCAGCGGCATAATCATAGAACCGGCTTCCTTTACTGTCTTTGCAAATGCTGAAATTACAGCTAATGCTCCAACCAGTACCAATACTGTGGTAAGAATCACCAGCAATAAAAGGATATAATCGGTGACGCTGTATACGCTGGCATCCATTGCATTGGATTCTGTTCCCATTAATTTTGGAAGGGATAACATGGTACCCACAAAACTGGAAATTCCACTTAAAAGTCCGATAATGCCAAGGCTGATGATTTTTCCCATAGCAAGCTGCCCACGTTTCATCGGTGTTACCAATAAGGTAGCAATGGTTCCTCTCTCCTTTTCCCCTGCTATGGATTCCGGTGCAATTGCCATACATCCTGAGAAGAGGAATATCATAAGCAGCATTGGAAGCATCATGGAGAAAATCTGTCCGGTGCTGTCTTCCTTGCTGGCAAGGTCATATTCTGTGTCCCCGCTGTTGACATCAAACTTGTTTGCCATAGAAGCTTCATATCCATCTAATACTGCAGTCATAATCTGGTAACATGCTGTGGATTCGGTATCTGCAGAATTATAATATAAGGCTACCTGCGGAGCCGGTGTAGCTGCTGCCATACTGTCATATGCCTGCACATCCGCTTCAAAATTCTCTGGAAATACCATCAGAAGTTCGGCATCTTTATCAGTTACTGCCTGCTTCATATCCTCTTCGCTGATGCCATCTCTGTCTAAATATTCCAATTTAATATCACTGCCCTTTATCATGGAAGAAACAGTAGATGGCATATTTTCTGCATAAATACGGTAAGTATAATCCTCATCTGCTTCGAATCTGGAGGTCAGTCCACTTCCCATGAAGCTGTACATGATATAAATCAGTAAGCCCGGCATTAAAATAGTCGTAAATACCATTCTCTTATCCCCGAAGAAGCGGGCAAGTTCTTTCTTTATAATTGTCATAAGATTGTTTCTCATTCTGCTTCACCTACCGTTTCTTCATAGATTTCAAAGAATCTGTCTTCTAATGATTTGCCATTTTTCACTGCCTCTAATGTATCGCAGATAATCATTTCTCCCTTGATGATAATTCCGACTCTGTCACAGATTTTCTCAATCAGGCTGAAAATGTGGGTAGAAACGATGATGCTCTTTCCTTCTTTCTTAAGCTCTAACAGGAAATCCGTTACTACTTTGGCTGTCAGAACATCAAGGCCGTTGGTCGGTTCATCAAAGATAATGATTTCCGGGTCATGGACTAAGGAAATAACCAAAGAAACCTTCTGTTTCATACCGGTAGACATATCCTTTACTTTCACTTCTGCAAACTGTGTGATGCCGAAGCGGTCAAAAAGTCTCTTCTTTCTTTCATCCCGGACAGCCGGCTCTACTCCATATAAATCCGAAAAGAAATTATATAAATAATTTGGTGTAAAAAAGCCCTCTAATTTCAGTTCACTGGTCAGAAAGCCGATCTTGCCACGTACTTCTTCCGGTGCATTAACAATACTGCTGCCATCTAAAACAGCATCTCCAGAATCCGGTTTAATCAGTGTTGCCAGCATACGAAGTGTGGTTGTCTTTCCGGCTCCGTTTGGTCCAAGCAGTCCAAACACCTCTCCCCGATAAGAAGTAAATGATAAATCATGCACTGCAATTCGCTTCTTCTCATTGGTTTTCTCAATCTTTTGTTGTTTCTGGGATAATGTAAAGGTCTTATTGAGACCCTTTACCTTCATAATCTCCTCCATAACTTCTCCTTTCAGTTATCGTCTTGATTGTACTATTGTATTATTACACTTGTGTATCTGTGCGTCAAGCACTATTTTTTTCAACGGTTAGTGCTTTCCTTTTACTTTCCGGTATTTCCAGGTAAATGAAGCAAAAAGCACTGAACAGATTTGATTCTCCATTCAATGCTTCTTATGTTCTTCTTAAAAATTCTCAAAATTATGCTGCAGATAATCCTCTAAATCCTGATAGTCATCCGGTGCTTTCATTTCACCATCAAACTGATATTCATAACGTCTTAGGAATTCATCCGGCCCACTGGTTCTGCCTGCTGCATGAATAATCAAAAGCCAGTACGTTACAAATGCAAGTATACCAACTACAGCTGTTACAATACCTGCAACTGCCATTCCAGGGTTCTGTTTTTGTTTCACCAGATGTATAATTCCAAAAACAATTGCCAGAATTGCAGTTATAATATTGATTCCGGTGCAAAATAATACCAGTGAAATCAGCCCCAACACCATGGATGCAACTGCGAAACCTTTTCCCGGCTCCTCTTTCCGGTTATCTGCCGGACGCTGATTGTAATTTGGCGGGTACGGATTCCCATACTGCGGATTCTGGTTCTGATTCGGCGGGTATGGATTCCCATACTGCGGATTCTGGTTCTGATTCGGCGGGTATGGATTCCCATACTGCGGATTCTGATTTTGATTCAACGGATATGGATTCCTGTTATCTGGATACATTCTGCTTCACCAATTCCTTTTTAATAATAGTAGCTATATCCCAAAGAACTTAATGATACTGCACCAACGATGTACAGGATAAGTACCAGCACCAGAAGTGCAATGGTAATAATACTGCAGACAATACCTGCTGTTGCCATTGGGGAATGCTCGTTTTTCTTATTATAAAGAATGCCAAGGATTAATCCTACAATTGCACAAGGAAGTCCTACAATCCAGAAACAGATTGCCGGGATGGATACAATTCCCAGTACCATGGATGCAATTGCCATTCCTTTTCCGGATGAAGCCGGCTGGTTGTAACCATACTGTGTCTGGTCGAAGATTCCATATGCCTGCTGCTGTGGCTGCTGATAAGTTCCATATCCCTGCTGGGACTGGTCATAACCATAGTTCTGCTGTGCATACTGCTGATTCTGGTTATAAGCCTGCTGGTCATAATTCTGCTGTGGCTGTTCATATGCCTGCTGTGGCTGGCTATATGTCTGCTGTGGCTGACTATATGTCTGCTGTGGCTGGCTATATGTCTGCTCATTCGTTCCATTTTCAGTGTTGAAATTTTCTTCACTCATTATAATACATCCTCCATTAGTATAAAATATTTTCTCCCATTTATTGTAACAAATGCCTACCCCCATTACAAGAAAAATAAATGAAATTATAAAATTTTTATAAATTTTTTCTCATATATTTTATCATAAACTTTGCAAATCCGAAAAAAATGGTTATAATGAAGCATATTTATACTCATTACTTGCTTTTTTGTAAGTAAAAGTCTATAATTCATCTGACAAGACACCTGTATTTACAGATGTAAAAGAAAGGAATATCACATATGAGTACATTAAATTTGACATTGTTGACTGATCTTTATGAGATGACAATGATGCAGGGATACTTTAAAACCGGCAACCGTGATGTGGCTGTTTTTGACGCTTTTTACCGCACCAATCCATGTGATGGCGGTTATGCAGTCTGCGCGGGATTAGACCAGATGATTGACTATATCAAGAATCTTCATTTTGACGAAGAGGATATTTCCTATTTAAGAAGTTTATCCATCTTTGATGAAGACTTTTTAACTTATTTAAGTAACTTTAAATTCTCCGGTGATATCTATGCAATTCCGGAAGGAACTCTGATTTTTCCAAGAGAGCCTCTTGTAAAAGTGATTGCTCCGATTATGGAAGCCCAGTTAATCGAAACTGCAGTCTTAAATATCATCAACCACCAGAGCCTGATTGCCACCAAGGCTGCCCGCGTATGCTATGCTGCCCAGGGCGATGGCGTCATGGAATTTGGGTTAAGACGCGCCCAGGGTCCTGATTCCGGAACCTACGGTGCCAGAGCTGCTGTTATCGGCGGCTGTAAAGGTACCTCCAACGTACTTGCCGGTCAGATGTTTGACGTCCCGATACTTGGAACCCACGCCCATAGCTGGATTATGAGTTTCCCGGATGAATATACCGCCTTCAAGAAATATGCAGAGCTTTATCCATCTGCCTGCATCCTTCTTGTCGATACCTATGATACTTTAAAATCCGGTATGCCAAATGCCATCAAGGTATTTAAAGAAATGAGAGATGCCGGCATTCCGCTTACCTACTACGGAATCCGTATGGACAGTGGCGACCTTGCTTATCTTTCCAAGAAAGTCCGCAAAATGTTAGATGATGCCGGATTCCCGGACGCAGTTATCTCCGCTTCCAATGATCTGGATGAGTATCTGATTGAGAGCTTAAAGATTCAGGGGGCTACCATTACTTCCTGGGGTGTTGGAACCAACTTAATTACTTCCAAAGACAATCCTGCTTTCGGCGGTGTATACAAGCTGGCTGCTATCCAGAATGAAGCCGGTGAATTCATTCCAAAGATTAAGCTTTCCGAAAATGTGGAAAAAGTTACAAATCCTGGCAATAAAACTGTTTATCGTATTTATGATAAAGAAACCGGTAAGATTAAGGCTGACCTTATCTGTCTGGTGGGCGAAGTCTTTGATGAATCCAAGGACATGAAGCTCTTTGACCCGAACGCCCCATGGAAGAAAACAACTCTTCCTGGTGGAAGCTATACGCTGCGTGAACTTCTTGTTCCGGTTTTCCAGAAGGGCGAATGTGTTTACGAATCTCCAAGTGTTATGGATATTCAGCGTTACTGCACCAGAGAAAAAGATACCATCTGGGATGAGACAAAACGTTTCGTAAATCCACAGGAAATCTACGTTGATTTATCCGACAAATTATATGAAATGAAAACTGCTCTCTTAAATAAAGAGCATATGTAACTACAAGAAACACTCTTTGCGAGCATGCAATTTTTCTCGTTACTCGCGTAAAAAAGAAACCGCCTTTACCGTTTTTTCCGGCATAAGGTGGTTTCTTTATATAAGCAATAATGCCCTCTGTTGTTTTTCTTTTCTACAAACCTACGCTCGTTTATTCACATTTTTTCTTTCAGCTTAGTTAAATCCGACAATCTTCTGGGTCAGCTTATATGCTGCAACAGAAATCTTTCTTCCACCCTTACCCGGAAGATTCATGGACTGTCCTAAAATCCCCCTTCTTAAATGATGGAAAAGACGAAGATCATAACCTTTGATATAAGACCACAGTTCCCGTTTCTTCATGAGATTTTCTTCTGTCTCGGAACGCAGGCAAAGTACTGTTGATACTACAGTAATAATTTCAAGGTAATTAAACATATATTTTCTTAATTTTGGGTTTGCAATTTTCCACAAATTCACTTCTTCTATCATCAGTTTATTTACCTTAATCTGCTGATCAATTCTTCCAATCATAACCTTTTCATTGACAGACTGGTCTTCCCTTCCGATAAAATAACGATAGAAATCCACATTCATATAATACATGGTCTTTACATATGGCAACGGATTGTATACAAAAAGATTATCCACATAGAAGGTGTGTCTTGGCAGCTCAAGTCCGCAATCCCTTAATAACTGAGTACGGTAAATAACGGAATGCATCAGAATATAATGCCCCTTGCTGATATGCCTTACATCAGACCAGGTAAAGACTTCATTTTCCGGGAACATTCTGGTATATTTCATTACTTTTTTATGCTCTGCGCCCTGCTTCTCATATACGAAATTGCTGATAAACATATCAAGAGTAGTACTTCCGCCCACAAGTTCCCGTAATTTAGCAAGAATCTTGTGATAGCTCTCTTCATCTACCCAGTCATCACTGTCTACCACTTTAAAATACAGTCCGGTTGCATTGGCAATACCGGTATTTACAGCTGCACCGTGTCCACCATTTTCCTGATGGATTGCCTTAATAATAGTAGGATATTTCTTCTGATAACGGTCAGCAATCTCTGCTGTTGCATCCTTTGAGCCGTCATCTACGATTAAAATCTCCACATCTTCTCCACCTGTCAGCAGTGTTTCAATACAATGTTCCATATAATCCTGTGAATTGTAACATGGAATGGTTACTGATAATAATTTCATTCTTTTTCTCCAATCGTTTTTCGAAACATTTTATTTTAAAAGTTCTTTGGTAAGTTCTAATGCTTTCTCTGTCATGGCATCAATATTATAATATTTGTATTCTGCCAGTCTTCCCAAAAGATGCATATTCGGATATTTTCCGGTCAGTGCTTTATATTTTTCATATAATGACTGATTTTCTTCATTTAAAATGGCATAATAAGGAATCTCTCCTTCTGCTCCACTGTATGCAAATGGATATTCCTTTACAATCGTGGTTCCATCTGCCTGCTGCCCGGTCAGATACTTAAACTCCGTAATTCTGGTATAATCCTCGCTTACCGTATAATTTACAACACTGTGTCCCTGATAATCCGGTTTGTCATAATATTCAAAATCAAAGCGGAGTGAACGATATGGCAGCCTTCCATAACAGCATGCAAACAACTCATCCAGTGCTCCGGTATAAATGACATTTCCTTCGAATTTCTTTCCATCAAAATAAATGCCGTCCTCTGTAAATTCCAGTACCTCTCCGGCATCTACACCAGTCCTCACCTCAATATCCGGATGGTCTAACATCTTTTCGAACATTGCGGTATAACCTTCCTTTGGCATACCCTGATATTTATCCTGGAAATATCTGTTATCATAAGAAATCAGCACCGGCACACGTCCTGTTACTTCCGGGCTTATCTCCTCTGGTTTCTGCCCCCACTGCTTCATCGTATAATAAAGGAAAACATTTTCGTATACATAATCCGCAATCTTCCGGATATCTGCATCTTCATTTTCCCGTAATTTCATAATCGGAACCCGGCTTCCCTCTCCGTATGCGGCAATCAGCTTCTGCTCTAACCGGTCTGCCTGCTCTTTCCCATAAACCATATGTAAAGTATTCAGGTTAAATGGTACCGGAATCAGTGTCCCATGCACATTTGCTACTACCTCATGACCAAAGAAATACCAGTCTGTAAATCTTGACAGATACTGATATACTTCTTCCTTATTTGTATGAAAAATATGTGGACCATATTCATGTATTACAATTCCATGGTCATCCGGTCTGTCATAACAGTTTCCTGCAATATGATTTCTCCGTTCCAATAAAAGAACCTTCTGCTTTCCTTCTTCTGCCAGCTTTCTTGCTGCCACACTGCCGGCGATTCCGGCTCCGATTACAATGCTGTCGTACATTTCTGTTCTCCTTCCCCCTTGGTAATCCTCATTCAATTATACACATTTGTCATTTGTTTTCCAATTCATTTTTTCTTAGGATTTCTTTAAGGCACTTCGTTTACAATTTATTCATATTTTATTTACAGCCTTCTAACAATCCGGGCATATTGTTTTCACATTCTGCTTTTATACTATAACTAAGCTGAGAAAGAAAAAAGCGATAATTTTATTTTTTCATAGACCTTGCATCAGATGCAAGGTTCCTCCCAAAAAATAGTGTTTTTAACACTTACCATAAAAAATCTTTTTCATATGAAAGGCCGGTGATAATCACCGGCTCCCTCTTTTTTCTATGGCTTTTCTGCTATTCTTCCTTATATCTGTCATTTCCAAGACGAATGTTCATATATCCCGTGTATCTGGAAAATGCTGCCGGAATCGGATACTGTTCTTCCGTTTCTTTCACATCCACAAAGAGCATATTCTGATACTCCTGCTCTGTCTCATCAATCTGCACTGCATATCCTGTCATATGCCATTCAATATGGGAAAAAATATGCCTGCTGTCTTCTAATTTTTTCAAACGAATCGGTGACAACCCCATTTTCTTAAGATAGGTAATAACTTCCTCTTCCTTAAGATGCCCTTCCACATTTGGAAATTCATAGAGTCCAGCTAAAAGTCCCTTGTTGGCCCGTTTATGCAAAAGGACCTTATCCTCTGCCTTTATAACAAGAACTGTTCTGTCCTCTATCCTTCTTGCCTTCGCCTTGCTCTTTACCGGAAGTTCTCTCCAGCGTCCACTCTTTTGTGCCCGGCAGACTTCTTTCCAAGGACATGCTTCGCATAAAGGTGCCCCATTCGGCAGACATACCGTTGCACCAAGCTCCATCAGTGCCTGGTTAAAAGCTCCCGCCCTGTTTTCCGGCATAATTTCCAATAAGTCCTTCTCCATTGCCGTCCGCACAGATGCTTTCATGATATCCGCATCATCCTCTGTTACCCGGGATATGACACGGAGCACATTTCCATCCACCGCCGGTACCGGAATGCCAAATGCGATAGATGCGATGGCACCTGCCGTATAATGACCAATTCCTTTCAACTTTATCAGTGCCTCATAATCTGCCGGAAGCTCTCCATGATAATTCTCCATGACCGTCTGTGCCGCAATCTGCATATTTCTCACCCGGTTGTAGTATCCAAGTCCTTCCCAGAGTTTCAAAAGCTTCTCCTCCGGGCAGTCTGAAAGTGCTGCCACATCCGGCAGCTCCTTTAAAAACCGGTCAAAATATGGTTTTACCGCTTCCACTCTGGTCTGCTGCAGCATAATTTCAGACACCCACACCCGGTATGGGGTCGGCTCATTGCGCCAGGGCAACACTCTGGCATGGTCTTTAAACCAATTTAATAATGGTTCTATCAGGGTTGTCAGGTCAAATGGTTCTCTCATGGTTCCTCTTTCTAATTCTATTTCGTGGTTATTGCTAATATTCCGGCAGTCCGGGTATCTTATCAACAATACCATCTACTCACGTAAATCAAATGCATCACATAATAATTTTCCAATTATTAGAACTGTGCTACGAATTCAGCAATTTTCTCCAGACAGGCACGAATGACATCCTGCGAATATGCATAGGAGCATCGTACAAAGCCTTCTCCGCATGTACCGAAGGCATTTCCCGGGATAACGGCTACCTTCTGTTCCTGCAACAGGCGGTTACAGAATTCTTCACTGGTAAGTCCTGTTTTTCGAATGTCCGGAAATACATAGAATGCGCCTTCCGGTTCTGCTACGGATAATCCCATCTTACGGAATCCCTCTACCATCAGTGTTCTTCTGGCATCATACTCTTCCCGCATGACTGCAATCTCTTCATCTCTCACCGGACTGGTCAATGCTTCCAATGCCGCATACTGGCTGGTGGTTCCTGCTGACATAGTTGTAAACTGATGTATTTTATTCATATGGAAAATAACATCCTTTGGTCCTGCTGCAATTCCCATACGCCATCCGGTCATGGCAAATGCTTTGGAAAATCCGTTTAATACAACGCAGCGCTCATACATGCCCGGAAGGGATGCGATGGAAACATGTTTCTTTCCATAGGTTAATTCTGCATAGATTTCATCGGTAATCACGAACAAATCATGTTCCTTTACCACTTCTGCGATTGCCTCTAAATCTTCCTTTTCCATAATGGCTCCGGTCGGATTGTTCGGATAGGAAATCAGTAAGACTTTGGATTTCTCCGTTATCTTTTCCTCTAACTGTTCTCTGGTCAGACGGAATTTATTCTCCGCTCTTAATTTTAATGATACCGGAACACCGCCACATAATTCAATACATGGAATATAGGAAACGTAGGAAGGTTCTGCCACTAAGACTTCCTCCCCCGGATTCACCAGTGTCCGAAGAGCTAAATCAATTCCTTCGCTGGCTCCCATGGTAATCAGTATTTCGTCCTGTTTATCATAATGCAAATCAAATTTTGTCAGATAATCCGCTGCCGCTGCACGCAGCTCTACCGTTCCGCGGTTATCGGTGTATTTGGTATCCCCCTTTTTTATAGAAGCAATCGCTGCCTCTCTTACATGCTCCGGTGTCGGGAAATCCGGTTCGCCTACACCCAGTGAAAGTGCGCCTTCCATGGTATTTGCCACATCAAAAAAATCCTTGATTCCGGAATCCGGCATATCCTGTACGGTTTTTGATAAGTATGATTTTGTATCTTTCATTTTCATTGACCTCTCTTTGTACAAGTCCTGTCATGTAATTACGCAATTATTTTTTAGAAGCAGTGGTTTTCGAATTTTAAGCAGCTTTTCTATAAGATTTTTTGTTGAAAGCAGAATGTATACAATTCTTAAAAGTGCTTTTTTCTTATTGTTGTCTGTTTTGCCGCCTGCTTTGACCGGATGCCTTCCAGGGTCCGCCTGTTACGGATATCTAAGGCACCTTTAAGCAGCTCTAGGCATTTCTGCTTATAAAGCTGTTTTTCCGGCAACCGGCGCATAGTCACATCCGTGCTCCAATGCGCCTTCCTGGCACATCCATGTGCCAGGATTGCCAGTTGACAAAAGAAATGCCAAGAGCTGCTAGCAAGGCACCTAAATGATATCCGTATTCAGGCGAACCCTAGAAGGCATACTGTCAAACATTGGAAAAACAGGCATTATCCCAAGAGAAAAAAGCGCTTTTGTAGAATTGTGGCATTCTGATTTCTAAAAAGACTATAGAAAAGCTGCTTAAAATTCCAAAAATCCGCTTCCTCACAAAAACCATTGCGTAATCACATGACAAGTCTTTTCCTATTGTAGCACAATCCCTGTAAAATACCAGTTTTTATTGACAAATCCCACCAAAAGTTATACCATTATAAGTATTGAAACATTGTTAATAATTTATCAATCAGGAGGGTCCTATTTCATGAACAACTTAACTTTAACAGTTGAAAACGAAATTGCAGTTCTTACTATTACCAGACCTGCAGCATTAAACGCATTGAATTCCGAAACATTGGATGAACTGAACACTGTTCTTACCGAAATCGAGGGAAGAGACGATATCAAAGTCGTTATCTTAACCGGTGGTGCTGATAAGAAAGGTAACGAATTCAAATCTTTCGTTGCTGGTGCTGACATCGCTGAGATGGTTAACTTCTCTGCTGCTGAAGCAAGAGCATTCGGTATGAAAGCTTCTGTTCCATTCTTTAAATTAATGAATATGAGACAGGTAACTATTGCTGCTGTTAATGGATTCGCTTTAGGTGGCGGATGCGAAATTTCTATGGCGTGTGATATCCGTATTGCTTCTGACAACGCAGTATTCGGACAGCCTGAGTGTGGTCTTGGAATCATCCCAGGATTCGGTGGTACACAGAGACTTGCCCGTCTTGTTGGCATGGGACGTGCAAAAGAAATGATCTTCACCTGCGATAACATCGATGCAAACGAAGCATACCGCATCGGACTTGTAAACAAAGTTGTTGCAAAAGAAGAATTAATGCCAACCGCAAAGGCTATGGCAGAGAAAATTATCTCTAAAGGAAGCTATGCAGTATCTATCGCAAAGGCTGCTATCAACAACGGATATGATATGGATATCAAGAACGCTGTTGAAATGGAAGCCAACCTGTTTGGCGTAACCTGCTCTACCCATGATAAAAAAGAAGGCATGAGTGCTTTCTTAGAGAGAAGAGCTGCTGACTTAACAGATTTCTAATCAAACTTATACTTAGACAATACCAAAGGGGATATTCCGGCAGCATCTGGAATATCCCCTTTCATAAAAGGAGAATGCATCATGTTAGATAAAAAAATTGGTTTTATCGGAAGCGGTAATATGGGTCGTGCCATGATTGGCGGAATTATCTCTTCCGGTCTGGTTCCTGCCAGCCACCTGATTGCCAGTGCGAAAACCCAGGTCACACTGGATACACTTTCTGAGCAGTATGGTATCCGCACCACCTTAGACAATGAGACTGTTGCTGTAGAATCCGATATCATTTTTCTTGCTGTAAAACCATATCTTTATGAAACAGTCATCAAAGAAATCAAAGACTGTGTAACCGATGACAAAATCATAGTTGCCATTGCTGCCGGCCAGACCATTTCACGGATTGAATCTTTATTCAGCAAAGATATTAAACTGGTTCGTACCATGCCAAATACACCGGCTATGGTTCAGGAAGCCATGTCTGCCATTACCCCAAATGAGCATATCACAGAAGAAGAAACCAAAATGGTTGTCTCTCTCTTTGAAAGCTTTGGTAAAGCAGAAATTGTACCGGAAAGTCTTATGGATGCCGTAGTCGGAGTCAGTGGTTCCTCACCGGCTTATGTCTATATGTTTATTGAAGCAATGGCTGACGCAGCTGTTAATGACGGTATGCCGCGTGCCCAGGCTTATAAATTTGCTGCCCAGTCCGTTCTTGGTGCAGCTAAAATGGTATTAGAGACCGGTAAACATCCGGGCGAATTAAAGGATGCAGTCTGCTCCCCGGCCGGAACTACCATTGCTGCTGTGGCTAAATTAGAGGAAGGCTCCTTCCGCAGCACCGTAATTGCTGCCCAGAATACCTGCTCTGAAAAATCCCGTGCCATGAGTAAACTCTCTGATTGATATTAAAGACATATAAGAAACCCCGGAAGAACTAATTTACTGATATGTACCCAGAATCCTGGACACATATTTATGAACTAGGCTGAACACATGGATGC